>VHDM01000059.1 GCA_016876055.1 Verrucomicrobiota bacterium | reverse complement strand
CCGTGAAGGAGATCCTCCGCGCCCCGCAACACCCCTACACCAAGGCCCTGCTGGACTGCATCCCCCGGCTCGGCCAGAGCAAGCCACGCCTCGCCTCCATCGACCGCTCCGCCCTCGCCGCCCGATGAAATATCGCCATCAAAGTTTCTGGCTTCTGTGGGGACTCAGGCCCCTTCGTCCCTGGCCCCAAAGCCTGGGCCCTACAGGATCTTCAAAAATGAATCACCACTTACCCGCCACCCGTCACCCGCGACCAACCACCATTTTCCTTAATCCCTGAACTCCTGAACCCCGTGACTCATCCCCTCGTCTCCATCCGTAACCTGTCCGTCTATTTCCCGGTGAAATCCGGCCTGCTTCAACGCCAGACCGGCGTCGTGAAAGCCCTCGACGACGTCTCCCTCAAAATCGAAAAAGGCTCCACCCTCGGTCTCGTCGGCGAGAGCGGCTCCGGCAAAACCACCCTCGGCCGGGTTCTCGTCCGGCTCCAAGATCCCACCTCCGGCTCCGCCTCTTACGACGGACAGGAGATCACCGCCCTCGATGGCTCCGCCCTGCGTCCCTACCGCAAAAAGATCCAGATGGTCTTCCAGGATCCCTACAACTCCCTCAACCCCCGTCTCCGGATCGGCACCATCCTGGCCGAGCCCCTCGAAATCCACTTCCCCCAGATGTCCGCCGCCGACCGCTCCGCCCGCGTGGCGGAACTGCTCAAGCTGGTCGGGCTCGATCCCACCCACGCTCGCCGCTTTCCCCATGAGTTCAGCGGCGGCCAGCGCCAGCGCATCGGCATCGCCCGCGCCCTGGCCGTGCAACCGGAGTTCATCATCTGTGACGAGCCAGTCAGCGCTCTGGATGTCTCCGTCCAGGCCCAGATCGTCAACCTCCTCCTGGACCTGCAGGACCAGTTCGGCCTCACCTACCTCTTCATCGCCCACGACCTCGCGGTGATCGAGCATGTCAGCGACCAGGTCGCCGTCCTGGAACACGGCAAACTCGTCGAGCAAGGCACCGCCGATCAGATCACCCAACACCCCTCCCATCCCTACACCCAACGCCTGCTCGCCTCCGTCCCCGCCCTTTAGTTTCACGATTTCGTTCACGTTCACGAATTCCTGTAGCTCGCAGCTTCTCGCCGGTAGCCTTCAGCAATGTATGTCCTCGAAACCCGGACGCTGACCACCGCAAAGCTCGAACTGCCCTCCGCCCAAATCCAGCGCCCCGGCCTGCCTCCCGTTCTCCAAGTCTACTCCCCCAAGATCCTTCCCCTGCGAAAACTCCAGACCCGGTTCAAGGGCCGCATCCGCAAGCTCCATCAACGCAAATCATCTCCTTTCCATCTCCGCATCCGCTACGACCTCGTCGTCACCAGCGACGCCCGGTTCCTTCCCAAGGAATTCAAAGACATCCCACGCCTCCAGATCCGGGCCGGTCCTGCCTTCGGTACCGGCGAGCACGCCACGACCCGGCTCTGTCTTCGTTACGTTGTTCAGTTCATGCGGAAGCGTGGCAACCACCTCAAATCCTCCAGCGTACTCGACCTTGGTTGCGGCACCGGCGTTCTCGCTCTCGCCGCTGCGCGGATGGGTGCCAAGGTCGAGGGATGGGATCATGATTCCGTGGCCGTGCAGGAGGCAAACCGCAACCTGAGGTTGAACCGGCTCGGCACACGCGTCTGTTTCCATGTCCGGGACGTCCTGCGTGGCTCCGTCCCTCCCGCCAATCTCATCGTCGCCAACCTCTACGACCATCTCCTCCTCCACCTGCTTCCCCGCTTGGAATCCCACCGACGGGCCGGCACCACCCTGATTCTTTCGGGCATTCTCAAGGGTCAGGAAAACGGCATCATCCGCACCGCCCACAAACTCGGCTGGCCCCTCACCCGCCGCGGCCGCCTCGGCCGCTGGTTCTGCCTTCAATTCACTTCGCAACCTTAGTTTTTTTATCTTCCTACGACTTCAGGCCAAAAACTTTTCCGCCACCTGTTTGGCCGCCCGCACTCCACTCTGCAGGCCTCCTTCCATATAGCCGTAAAAAGCCGGACTGGTGTGTTCCCCCGCGAAAAACAGCCGGTTCTGCACTCCCTCGTTCAGCTTCGGTAGCACCGTGGTCACCTGCCCCAAAGTGGGACTGCTATACCCACCCCGGACCCAGGGATCCTCGGGCCAGGCCTGGACGTCCACCCGGCCGGCACTTTCTCGATAGCCGGGATACAGGGCCTCCACGATCTCCGCATACCTCTCCCTTCGCTGACCCGCCGGCAACTGGAGAAATTTTTCAGCCGCCCGGCCCCCGGAAAAACCAACCAAACAGGAATGCTGCGGGTTTTCTTTGGGCGCCCGGTCGTTTCCTTGCCAGGTCACGCCGATTTCCTGATCGGTCACCGCGTAAGAATTCAGGCCGAGATCCTTCCAGACCGGCCGCTTCACCTCTCCCAGCACTTTGGTGGCCGGCCCCATGTGCATCCGCAGCTCCTCTCCCAGCGCGGGACGAAAATTGATCCGTCCCCAAACGCTCGGGGGCACGGCCAAAATGACCGCATCAAATTCGTGCCGCTTGCCACCTTCCACTTCCACCAGCACACCCTCTTCCCGGATCTCCACCGTCGTTGCGGCCGCCCCTTGCCAGATTCGCTCCGACCCGAGAGCGCTGGCCAACTTCTCCGCCAGTTGCTGGGCCCCACCCAAGCATCGGAAAGCTTCCGATTCCTCCCAAAAACGCTCAAACCCTCCGCCGGCCACCGCCGCCAGATACCCGAGGTAGCTGGTTTCTTCCGGCCAAAGCGCCCCGTCGTTGGACATCACCAACAGGGCGGCCCGCCTGACCTTTGCTTCCACCGGCCATCGCTGCGCAGCCTCGGCCAGCGAGGTCCGGTCCAGTGCCTCCGCCCGGGGACTCTCCCAAGGCCGCTCCGGCAGTACTTTGCGGGCATCCTCGTTTGTTCTTTCCATCGCTGCGTCCAGGGCCTCCCACAGCTCCGCGGCCTCTTTTCCGGTGATTTTTTTCCCACCCAGCAACAAGGGGCTTTCCCCGGCCGGCTCATCGGGCAGTTCGGCCAACTCCAGCCCAAAGCGTTTGGCCTGGGCCATCCAAATGGGGTGATTGGCCCCAATCACCTCGGCCCCCCGCTCCACCGTCGCCCCGGGGATGAATTTTGAATCGGAAAAAACTCTGCCCCCCACTCGATTTCGCGCCTCCAGCACCCTGACCTCGGCACCTGCCCCCATCAATTGCTCCGCCGCACTGAGGCCCGCAAACCCCGCCCCCACGACCAGCACCCGGGGTTTGCTGCCGGCGGCCCGGAGCACTTTGGATGGCAGCAGCATGGCCGCCCCGGCCGCCAGGGTGGTCGCCAGAAACCGGCGACGCTCCCGGCCGAATTCCCGGTCCCCCGCCGCCCTCGCCACCCGCCGCATGTTTCCCGTCCGCATCCGTCCCATTTTAATTCCCCCGTGCCTTTCGCCCATCTCATTTGTGCCCACCCTTTTCTGATTGGGGATGGTTTCACCTGGGTCGCGCTTGGTCGGCCCGCTCGCTAAAGTTCATCCCATGAGATCGCGCCTCCTGATCGTCACGGGCTGCTCCCAAGGCCTTGGCCTTGCCATGGTCCGTTCCTTCGCCGCCCTCAGCCACACCATTCTCGGCTGTGCCCGCAGCGCCCCGGCCATCGCCTCTCTGCAAAAGGAGTTTTCTGCCCCGCACGCCTTCTCCGTGGTCGATGTTGCGGATGCCGCTGCCGTCGAATCCTGGGCCGGCAAGGTTCTCGCCTCCCACGGCGCTCCGGATCTCCTCCTCAACAACGCCGCCGTCATTCACCCCAACGCCCCTCTCTGGAAAGTTCCGGCCGACCGTTTCAACCGGGTGATCGACATCAACGTCAAGGGTCTCGCCAACGTCCTCCGCGCTTTTCTTCCTGCCATGGTAAATGCCCGGAAAGGCGTGATTGTGAACTTCAGCTCCGGTTGGGGCCGCTCCACCTCCCCGGAAGTTTCCGGCTACTGCGCCAGCAAGTATGCCGTGGAGGGCCTGACTGCCTCCCTCGCCCAGGAACTACCCGCCGGCATGGCCGCCGTGGCCCTCAATCCGGGCGTCATCAATACCGCCATGCTGCAGGACTGCTTCGGCAAAGAGTCGGCGAGCCACTACCCCAGCGCAGAGGATTGGGCCCGCCGTGCCGTCCCCTTTCTTCTCCAAATCAGCCCCAAAGATAACGGCCACCCTCTCACCGTCCCCGGCATTCCCACGGACTGACCTTGTCGTCTTTCGTTCCCATCCATATTCACGTTCACGAAAAAGGTAAGTTTGCCCGTCAGTACCGTAGAACTTCCCGTAGGCCGGCCGCGATTCTCACTGCCGTGGGCCGGTGGGCCGCCCATAAATTCGGATGATACGGAATCGGCGTGTCCTTCGCATTGAGCCGTTTCGGCGGCGCGTCCAGCAGCTCAAATCCCTCCGCGGCCACCCGCGCCACCACCTCGGCCGAAGCCCCGCCCCACGGCCACGACTCCCCCACCACCAGCAATCTTCCCGTCCTTGCGACGCTTCCCAGCAGCGTATCGGTATCCAGCGGCTTCACCGTCCGCAAATCCACCACCTCGACTTCGTATCCCTCTTCCACCAGTTCCTCCGCCGCCGCCAGCGCCTCGTGGACCATGGCGCTGTAAGCCACACAAGTCACGTCCCGACCCGGTCGCGCGATCCTTGCCCGAAACGCCGGCAACGCCTCTCCCGGCAAGGCCCCCGCCTTCAGATGATAGTAGAGCAGTTTGTGTTCGCAGAAGACCACCGGGTCCTGCATCCCGATCGCCTCCAACAACATGCTGTAAGCGTCCTCCACCGTCGCCGGCGTCATGACCACCAAGCCCGGATAATGGGAGTAGATCGTCTCCATCGACTGACTGTGAAACGGGCCACTTCCCGGCGTCCCACCCGACGGCAACCGCAACACCATCGGACACGGCTTGCCCGTCCGCCAGTAGGTCGTGGCCGCGTGGTTCAGCATCTGGTTCAGCCCCACCGTGGAAAAATCGGCAAACTGCATCTCCACCACCGGCTTCATTCCCTCCAAGGCCGCCCCCACCGCCAATCCCACCATGGCATCCTCCGAAATCGGCGAATCGATCACCCGACCCGGAAACTTTTCGGAAAGATTCTTTGTCGCCTTAAAGGCTCCGCCGAACCGACCGATGTCTTGGCCGTACAGAAAAACATTCGGATCGTCCGACAGCGCCTTTTCCTGGGCCGCCCGGATGGCCTCCAAATAGGTGACGCTCATTCTTCCGCCACTTCCTCGACTGCGCCGGGCGTGACCGTTGCCCGCCACTGCTCCTCAAACGGATCCGGCACCGGCTCTTTGGAAACCTGCGTCACCGCCGCCTCCACCTCGGCCCGCGCCTCTTCCCGCCACTCCTTCCACTCCTTGCCTCGACCCCGCTTGTTCATCAGCTCTTCCATCACCTGCAGGCAGTCGCGACCCCGGTTCGAACCCTTCACCTGCGCATCCACATACAACGCATCATCGTGTTCCCCGTGACCGCACAACCGCAGCATCCGCCCCACCACCAGCTGCGGGCCGGCTCCTTCCCGCGCCCGCTGCACCGCCCGGCCCACCACTTCCAAACACACCTCGGGGTCGGTTGCATCCAAGCCGTGCCCCTCCACCCCGTAGCCGCGGGCCCGCTCAAGCAGATCGGTGCAGGCAAACTGGCGCGCGTTGGGCGTTGAGTAGGCGTAGCCATTGTCTGCGACGAGCACGACCAGCGGCAGCTTTTCCACCGCCGCGAGATTCAGCCCTTCGTGAAACGATCCGGTGGAGGTGGCCCCGTCGCCGGCGCAGGCCAGGCCCACCCGCTGGCGCTCCCCCCGCATCCGTTTGGCGAGCAGGGCCCCGGCCGCAGCCGAAATCATCGCCCCGAGGTGGCTGATCATCGGCAGGATGCCCAGCTCCACGTCGCCCCGGTGGATGTTGCCGTCGCGACCCCGCATCGGCCCGAGGCGGGACCCCAAATAAGTCCGCACGGCATCGAGCACCGGTTCACCAAATGCCAATCGCCCCGCCATGTCCCGGATGAGGGGGGCGTAGACGTCCCCTTTCCGTAAATTTAATCCTCCTGCAGCACTAAAGGCCTCTTGGCCACGCCCCAAATAGACACCCCCTACAATCCGACCCGCCCGATACAGGCTGGCGAGCTTGTCCTCCACCAACCGGGCCCGAAGCATGCTCCGGCCCAGCTTTTCCGTGGGATCCTGCTTCTTGGAGGCAGTCGGACGCTCCAGCGTCTCAGCCG
>VHDM01000058.1 GCA_016876055.1 Verrucomicrobiota bacterium | reverse complement strand
GGTGGCTCGGAAGAATCGGGGGGCGAGGGGCACTAAAATGGACACCGAATCGAAGCCGAACTGGTTGCGGCGTCTTTACACCTGGACGATTCATTGGGCGGCCACCCCGCAGGCCGTGCCGGCCTTGGTGGTCATCGCCTTTATTGAATCCAGTTTCTTTCCGATCCCGCCCGATGTGCTGTTGCTGGCGCTCTGCTTTGCCCACCCGAAAAAATGGGCTCACTTTGCCTTTTGGTGCACGGTGGGTTCGGTGGCGGGAGGGGTTTTTGGCTGGTGGATCGGGCACGCCCTCTGGGAGGCGGTGGCGCCTTGGTTCTTCGCCCACGTGCCTGGTTTTACCGAGGTCACCTTCCAGAAGGTGGAGGGGTTCTACCAGAAGAACGCCTTTTTCTTCATCCTGACGGCGGCTTTTACCCCGATTCCTTATAAGGTATTCACCGTGGCCTCAGGAGTGTTTGCCGTGCCGATTCCGACGCTGGTCTCCGCGTCCATTCTCGGCCGGGCGGGGAGGTTTTTTCTGGTGGCGGCGGTGATCCGTTTGGGCGGGCCAGCCCTGCGGCCCCATATCGAAAAGTACCTGGAGGTGGCGGTGACCCTTCTCTTCCTCCTGGGGGTGGGCGGCTTCATGGCTATCAAGTGGCTGAAATAGTTGAAAATAGTTTGAACGTTTTTGTTCTTCGCCTGTCTATTTCTTTAGTTTTCAGATCAGCTCCTTAGTGTTTGGCAAAAGGCGCGGGGAACAGTCCCCGCGCCTTTTGTTTTAAGTACTTAACTTGTAATGCCTTATATAAAAAGACTTTTTCCGTAACTTATTTATTGTCAAAGACATAAAAATTAAGAATCATTCGACCCGAAAATATGATCTCCCGGGTCACCCAGCACCACGTCGGACTCCACGCCACCCGCATGGCCGAGGATTTGCAAAGGGAAGTGTGGGGATTTGCCCAGGCCGTGGCGGATGCCCAGCAGCAACATTGCGCGGACAACCGGATGAACTACTGGAAAAGTCGCCTCTCGCTTTCCGTCGGCCATGCCAAGGCCCGCGGGATGGACATTCAGGAAATCGCCCACCAGTGCGAGCTGTCGCTCGCGCGATCCCTCGGCACCCGACCGCTGCCCGTCCAAGCAAAGTTTCTCATCGAAAGTTTTCTGCTTCAACAGGGCGTGCCGGCCCGGCTCAACGGGACGACGGACAGTTTTTCGCGCCAGTAAAGTCCGGTTGGCGCCAGGGCG
Organism: Verrucomicrobiota bacterium; assembly: GCA_016876055.1. Classification (GTDB taxonomy): domain Bacteria; phylum Verrucomicrobiota; class Verrucomicrobiia; order Methylacidiphilales; family Verrucolacustridaceae; genus Verrucolacustris. The sequence continues at coordinate 5,150 of VHDM01000058.1, read as the reverse complement.
CCTTCGGAAACCGGATTCCTTGTTTTCAAATCCCGCTGGCTTGACCCTTCCTAGGCTTTTCATCAGAGTCCTCCTTGATGGCCGCGGCATCCTTGGCAGCAGTGCAGGCAGAAGGGGTTGGCTACGCTTATGGCCGGAAGCGTGTGCTCGACAACATCAGCCTCAAACTGGAAGAAGGCGGCATGTTTTGCGTGCTGGGTCCCAACGGCAGCGGCAAGACCACCCTCTTCAAGATTTTTGCGACCATTTTTGCCCTGCAGGACGGGGAAATTTCCATCGCCGGGCGCAGCTTGCGGGACTTTCCCACCCCCATCCGGAGAAAAATCGGCGTGCTCTTCCAAAACCCTGCCGTGGACATGAAATTGACCGTGCGCGAAAACCTCCGGCACCACGGGCATCTCTACGGCCTGGAGTCCTACGACCTGGAGACGCGGATCACCAAGAACCTGGAAGCCCTTGGGATTGAGGATCGGGGAGGCGATTTTGTCGAAAGTCTGTCCGGAGGACTCCGCCGCCGGGTAGAAATCGCCAAGGCCCTGTTGACCCGCCCCAGCATCCTGCTGATGGATGAGCCCACCACCGGGTTGGATCCGGCCATCCGGTCGGAACTGTGGAGCATCATTGCCGGCATCCGCAACACCCGGAAACTGAGTGTGCTTTTTACCACCCACCTTTTGGAAGAGGCGGAGCCGGCGGATGAGATTCTGCTCCTTGACCAGGGGCGCGCGGTGGCGTCCGGGCCGGTCGCCGAGTTGCGCACCTCCCTGGGCAAGGAGTATGTCCGCTTGGGCACTTACCAGCCCAAAAAGCTGGCCGCCAAAATCCGGAAAGAAGGGGAGATTGAGGCCACGGTGGAGCCCGCCTCGGTCAAGGTGGTGCCGGTGCGTGGCTTGGCCGCCCCGCTGGCCATCCGGTTGTGGCGCCAGTATGGCAAGGAGGTCACCTCCGTGACCCTGTGCCGGCCGACTCTGGAGGATCTTTTCATGCAAAAAACCGGGAGGCCGTGGTCCTCCACCCCGGGGGAGATCTAAACCGTGCTGAAAGCCGCCTACAGTCTGGCTCTCCGCGAGGTGATGCGCTTCCTCCGGCAGAAAAACCGGGTGATCGGCGCCTTGGCCACTCCCGTGATCTTTTGGTTCGTGCTGGGTTCCGGCGTGGGCCGCTCTCTGCTGGAAGCAGGTTCCCGCACCCGGATCGATTATCTCTCCTATTTCTTTCCAGGGATCATCCTCTTAATCATCCTTTTCACCGCGATCCTCTCGACCGTCTCCATCATCGAGGACCGCAAAGAGGGGTTTCTGCAGGGCGTGCTGGTAGCCCCGGCCGGGTGGGCGGCCATCCTCTTTGGAAAACTCATGGGCGGGACGATCCTGGCGGTGTTGCAGGCGATCGCGGTGATCCTGATCGCGCCTTATTCCGACCATCATCCGGATCTGCGGGTGATCGTATCCCTGGTCGGAGTGATCTCGGTTCTGGCCATCGGTTTGACGGCCCTGGGCTTTCTGATTGCCTGGCCGATGGACTCCACCCAGGGATTCCACGCCGTGATCAATCTCTTCTTCGTGCCCCTCTGGCTGTTGAGCGGCGCCCTGTTCCCGGCCGGCGGCGCGGCGGACTGGGTCAAGACGCTGATGCGTTTCAACCCGCTCAGCTACGCGCATAATGCCCTGCAGGAGTTGTTGGCGACCAAACCCGGGATGCCGCTGCCGGCCGACCTCTCCCACGATATTTCCATCGTGATTGCGGTGACGCTGTTGTTGGTGATGGCCTGTGCGTTTCAGGTCAGCCGCCGTTCGTGACCCAGCCGGCCCCGGCCGCGCCGGGTCCCCGACCCGCCAATCGCCGACTCACCGCCATTGTCTGGACCCTGCTGGGGCTAGGTCTCTTCGCGGTGATGTTGGGGGGCATGCGGGAGATGTGGTTGTCGTCGGAGCGGCGGGATTTCCGGGAGTTGCCGGTACTCGGCCAGCTGACGGATTTTCAGCTGGTGGAGCGGGACGGGAAGTCCCGATCCCTGGCCGACCTGCGCGGGGAAATCTGGTTTGCGGGCTTTTTTTTTACGGATTGTCCCGGGCCGTGTCCCGCTCTGATCAGTCAGATGGTGGAGTTGTCGCGGGCGGTGGCCCGGACCAAGGGGAAGGTGCGGGTGGTGGCCATCACCGTCGATCCGGAGACGGACACGCCGGCGCGATTGCGGGAGTACGCCCAGCGGATGGGGGTGGGAGACAATTTCTGGCTGCTGACCGGGCCCTTGGCGGAAGTGTTTCGGGTCGCCCGGGAGGGGTTCAAGGTGGCGGTGGAGGAAAATCCCCCCGAGATGGTGCCGCAGGCGGGCAAGATGCTCCACAGCACCAAAGTGGCGCTGGTCGACGGGCGAGGCCGGGTCCGCGGTTATTATGACGGCACCGGCGGGGAACTTTTGGGACGGGCCTTGCCCGATCTGGGCGACGTGATGCACGAGGCGGGCGAGGGAGACCGGCGATGACCTTGCAGGATCTGCCGTTGGTCAATGCGATCCTCAACACGATCACCACGGTGCTGCTCTTTGCCGGTTGGGTGCAGATTCAAAAGGGAAACAAGGAGGCGCACCGCAAGCTGATGACGGCGGCCTTCACGGTGTCGGCTTTTTTTTTGGCCGGGTATCTCCTGCACAAGTTCACGGTGGGGCCGAAATTTTTTCCCGGGCAGGGCTGGTCGCGAGCCGTCTATTTCTCGATCCTGATCCCTCATACCATCCTCGCGGTCGTGAACCTGCCGTTTATTTTGGCGGCGATCTGGTTTGCCCTGACCGGGAGGTTTGAGCGGCACAAAAAAATCACCCGCTGGCTGTGGCCCAGTTGGATGTTTGTCTCCGTCACCGGGGTGCTGGTTTACCTGATGCTCTATCAGTGGTTTGCTTGAAGTGTTCGGCCTCAAGGGGATAAGCGATTCAGGGGAAGAGAAAATTAGAGATGCAAGGGTTTGACGCGTTGGGGTAAGGGCGTACTTGCAACTAAGTCTCAAGAGGCTCAAAATCCTTGCGACCAATGAACGCGATCGATCTGACCCAAGTCGGGGCAGGCAAGGAAGTCCGGGTGAGCCGCCTCGACTGCGCCCCCGGCACCTGCCAGCGCCTTCGGGAAATGGGTTTTTGCGAAAACGCCTTGGTCAAAAAAATCCGGGGCGGGGCGGATCTGGTCTGCTGGGTTTGTGGAACCCGCGTGGCCCTGAGTGCCCGCCTGGCCCGGCAGATCCTCGTCGAAACCGTCGACGGGAACTCCTGATCGTCCCTTGAGCCAGAACCAGCCGAAGCGCTGGGTGGCGGTGGTCGGCAACCCCAATGCCGGCAAAAGCACCCTCTTCAACGCGCTCACCGGTCTGCGCCAACGCGTGGCCAACTATCCCGGCGTCACCGTGGAAAAACGGACCGGCACGGCCTACACCCTGCACGGCGAGGCGATGGAGCTCATCGATCTGCCGGGGATGTACAGCCTGTCACCCCGCTCCCCCGACGAGGAGATCGCCCGAAAGGTTCTCCGGGGCGAATCGCCCGGCATTCCCAAGCCGGATGCCATCCTCTGCGTGGTCGACGCGAGCAATCTGGAACGAAATCTTTTTCTCGTCACCCAGGTGATGGAGTTGGGTATTCCCGTGCTCGTGGCTCTCAACATGGTGGACATGGCGGAGGCGCGGGGCATCCGACTCAAGCCGGAGGAGCTCAGCCGGCGGATGGGCGTGAAGTTTATTCCGACCCAAGCCCACCGGGGCAAGGGTCTGGTCGAACTGCGCACCGCGCTTGGCCAGAAAATCACGGATCCGGGAGAACGCCGCTGGGTGATGCCTCCCCAATTGGCTGCCGCGGTGGGGCAAATCGCCGCCGCCTGGCGCGATGCGTTGCCGGCGGAGCAGGGTGCGGAGGGCCGAGCGTTGGATCTTCTGGCTGGATCCACCGAGGGTCCCGAGGGGGCCCGCAAACTGGCGGTGGCTTGGCGGGAACGGTTCCGAGAGCAGGCTTTCGATTGGCCGGCCGCGGTGGTCCAGGCGCGGTATTCCTATCTCCGCGATATGTTGGGGCAAGCTGGGGTGGGGCATGCGCAGGGCCACGTGACATGGACCGACCGGATCGACGCGCTGGTGCTGAACCCCGTCGCCGGCTGGGGCGTGTTGGCGGGCATCCTCATGCTCCTCTTTACCTCGATCTTTTCGATCGCCGCCTATCCGATGGAGTGGATTGATGCCGGGTTTTCGGCGGCAGGGGAGTGGGTGACGGCGAGCCTGCCGGCGGGGATGTTCCGCGAGCTGCTGGTGGATGGGGTCCTGGCCGGCGTGGGCGGGGTGGTCATCTTTCTGCCGCAGATCCTGATTCTCTTTCTCTTTCTGGGGTTGTTGGAGGATTCCGGTTACCTGGCGCGGGCGGCGTTCCTTTTGGACCGGGTGATGCACCGGGTGGGCCTGAGCGGGAAGTCGTTCATTCCACTGCTCAGTTCCTATGCCTGCGCGATTCCGGGGATCATGGCGACTCGTACCGTGGAGGACCCCAAGGACCGGCTCACCACCATCCTGGTGGCGCCGCTCATGAGCTGTTCGGCGCGGATTCCGGTGTACACCACGTTGATCGCGGCGGCGGTGCCGGCGGTGGTGATGCCGGCGTGGGGCAAGGCCGGGGCGATGCTGGGCCTGTATGCCTTGGGAACTTTTACGGCCTTTGGCTTGGCCTGGCTTTTCCGGAGAAAGATGTTGGGAGGGGGTTCGCCACCACTGATTTTGGAACTGCCGCCGTACCGCCGACCGTCCTTCCGCACGGTACTCCTGCGGATGTGGGAGCGGGCGGTGATTTTTATCCGGCGGGCCGGGACGGTGATCCTGGCCCTCTCCGTTCTGCTCTGGTTCCTCTGCAATTTCCCGCATCGGGCGGAGGATCCGTCCGAGCGGCTGGCGAAAAGTTTCGCGGGTCAGCTCGGCCACGCTCTGGAGCCGGTCATCCGGCCGCTGGGATTCGACTGGCGGATCGGCATCGGGCTGGTGGCCTCCTTGGCCGCCCGCGAGGTGTTCGTGAGTACGATGTCGATCGTCTACCACGTCGGCGGGGAAGAGGAGGGCTTGATTGCAGCGATGCGTCACGCGACCTGGCCGGACGGGTCGTTGACCTACACGCCGGTAACCTGTCTGGC
>VHDM01000057.1 GCA_016876055.1 Verrucomicrobiota bacterium | reverse complement strand
CCCGTCGGCAGGGTGTGACTCGGACCCGAGAGATAATCCCCCAGTGCCACCGCCGAGTGGTTTCCGATAAAGACGGCCCCGGCACAACGGATCTTCTTCGCCAACGCCTTGGCCCCGCGACACTGCAACGACAGGTGCTCCGGTGCGATCACCTCAGCCAACGCCACCGCCTGCTTCAGGTCCGTCGTCCTCACCAAAGTCGCCCCCTTGGACAACACTCCCCGCAGATATTCCGCCCGGGGCTTTTCCCCGCTTTGGCTGAGCACCTCGGCCAAAACTTTCCCCAGAAAGAGAAAAGAAGGAGTGAGCAGGAAAATTTGGCTGCCCGGACCGTGCTCCGCCTGGGCCACCAGATCCGCCGCCACCCAGTCCGCCCGGGCACTCTCGTCCGCCACCACCGCAATCTCACTGGGCCCGGGCAAAAGGTCGATCCCCACCCGCCCAAAAAGTTGCCGCTTGGCCTCCACCACCCAGACGCTGCCCGGTCCGCAAATCTTCTCGACCGGGCGAATCGTCTCGGTTCCATAAGCCATCGCCGCCACCGCCTGCGCCCCACCCACCTGATAAATTTCCGTCGCCCCCGCCTTTTGCAACGCCCAGCCCAGGACCGGATGGATCGGGCCCGGCGTGCAGGCCACGATTTCCTTTACCCCCGCCACCCGCGCCAGAACCACGGTCATCAGGGTCGTCGAAACCAAAGGTGCGGTTCCGCCCGGCACATAAACCCCGACCCTGCCCAGCGCCGGAAAACTTTCTCCCACGCTCGCTCCCTGCCGGTTCCTTCGGGACCAGTCTTTCGGTCGGGTGGCCTTGGCAAAGTCGACGATGTTCGCCGTCGCTGCCGCCAACGCCTGCCGCACTTTTTCCGGCGGGGCGCGGAATTTTCCCCTCACCCGCAAAGTGGCCTTGGAAATTTTCTTTTTGGAAAAACGATTTTGGATCCGGATCAACCCCGCCTCCCCGCCCCGCTCCACTTCACGGAGAATCTTTTCCACTTGGGCCCGAACCTTGCGATCCGGTGTGGGCCGGCGGGTGAGCAGAGCCAGCACCCGGGTAAAATCCTTGGGCCGGCGGCTGTCCAGAATTCTCACCTTACTCCCACTCGATCGTCGCGGGCGGCTTGGAGCTGATATCCAAGACCACCCGGTTGATGCCCTTGACCTCATTGCAAATCCGGTTGGAGATGCGGCCCAGCAGGTCGCCGGGCAGACGCACCCAGTCGGCCGTCATCCCGTCCTTGCTCTCCACTGCCCGGATGGCAATCGCATTGTCGTAGGTGCGCTCGTCCCCCATCACGCCCACGCTCCGGCACGGGAGCAGGACGGCGAAGCTCTGCCACATCCGATAGTACCAGTCCGCTGCTTTCATTTCCTCCACCACAATCGCATCCGCCTCCCGCAGGATCGACAATTTCTTCTCGTCAATCGCGCCCAGGCAACGCACCGCCAGACCCGGGCCTGGGAACGGCTGCCGCCAGACCATCTCCTTGGGCAGGCCCAAGACTTTCCCCACCTCCCGCACCTCGTCCTTGAACAGCTGCCGGAGCGGCTCCACCAGCTCCAGCTTCATCCGCTTGGGCAGACCCCCCACATTGTGGTGGCTCTTGATCAGCGCGGCCGGATTGCCGGCGATCGGCACACTTTCGATGACATCGGGATAAAGAGTACCTTGTCCGAGGAAGCGGGCGCCTTGACCCACCCGGTGGGCCGCCTTTTCAAACACCTTGATGAACTCGTAGCCGATGATTTTCCGCTTCCGTTCCGGATCGGCCACCCCCTTCAGCCGACGCAGGAACTGGTTCCGGGCATCCACCACGGTGAGATGGAGATTCATATGCCGGCCAAAGATCCGGCGGACGCTCTCGGCCTCCCCTTTCCGCAGGAGTCCATTATCCACGAAGATGCAGTAAAGCTGGCGCCCGATCGCCTTGGCAAGGAGCGCGGCCGCGACGGAGGAGTCCACCCCGCCGCTCAGTCCGAGGATCACGCGATGGGGCCCGACCTGCTCGCGGATCTCCTGGATGGTCCGACGGACGAATGATCCCATCGTCCACGTCCCCTCGCAGCCACAGATCTTCTGCAAAAAGTTGGCGAGAATCTCTTTGCCCCGCGGGGTATGGGAGACCTCCGGATGAAACTGAAGTCCGTAGATCTTCTCCCGGCGGACGACGGCGTAAGGGCTGTTTTCCGTGATAGCGACGGATGCAAAGCCCTTGGGCAGGCGGGTGACGCGGTCCCCGTGGCTGTTCCAGATTTCCAGGTTTTTCGGGAGGCTGGCGAGCAGGGCGCAGGCTCGGCGGCGCTGCAAAGTGCCACGTCCGTATTCGCGCCGGGTGCCGCGGGCCACCTCACCCCCAAATTCCTTCACCAAAAGCTGCATGCCGTAACAGATGCCCAGGATCGGGATGCCGAGATGAAAGATACCCCGGTCCATTTTCGGGGCCTTCGGGGCGTAAACGCTGGCCGGACCGCCGCTCAGGATGATCCCGCGGGGGCGGAGAGAGAGAACTTCACCCGCGGTGATGGTATGGGGGACAATCTCGGAATAAACGTGGGCTTCGCGCACCCGGCGAGCAATGACCTGGGTATATTGGGAGCCGAAATCGAGAATCAGAATTCTCTCTTGGATTCCGCGGGCACTGGGTGGTTGCAAGCCCACGATCTCACCAATCCAGCCTCAATCGTCAAGACGGACCGGGGAATCTGTTCGCAGCAACCTAGGAAGGCCGCCCGGTAAAATACCCCCTCCCCATTACCTTCCCGGTGCGCTCGAGAGGATTTGAACCTCCACGGGTTGCCCCACTAGAACCTGAATCTAGCGCGTCTGCCATTTCGCCACGAGCGCATCATGGAATCCTAGGTGAAAACAGACTCGATTCCAAGCCCCCCAGGACCTCATCCCGCTCTCTTGAACCTGGCCTCGAAGAATTTTCCTTACGCAGGTTTCTGCCCAACCGCCAGCAACGTCTGGAACCCCGGTCCTTCCTTTTCCCTCGCCACGATCTCGACGGACACCCCCTCAAAGCCCGCCTCCCTTATCATTCGTCCCAGATCCGCCGGGGCGAAACCAAGCCAGACATCTGCATAGAGTTCCCTGGCCGCTTCAAAGGTGTGTTCGGCCAAATCTAAAATTAGCACCCGGCCCCCCGGCCGCAGGATCTTGAAGGCTGCCGCCAGCGCCTTGGGAGGATGCACCGCGTGATGAAGGGCCTGACTGAGAATAGCCACATCGACCGCCCCCGCCTTGATGGGAGGATTCTCCAGATCCCCAAGCCGATACTCCAGATTCTTAAGCCCGCTTCGCTCCGCCAGGTCCCGACCCACCTCCACCATCCGCTGGGAGTGGTCGACCGCGATCACCTTTTTGGCCCTCGCGGCCAAAAGCTGCGAAATTAAACCCTCCCCTGCCCCCAGATCCGCAAAGGTCTCCCGCGGGGCCAGCGCCAGCAACAATCTCCCCACCGCCTCCCACGATCGGCCCGGGCAATACTTTTTCCCCAACCGGCCAGCCACAGCGTCAAAATACCGTTTCGATTTCTCCTGCCTTTGCGAAAGCACCAACCGGAGGGCTTCCCCATCCCGGATTTTCGTGGATAACTCATTGGCTGCCCCCTCCGCAAAAGCCCATGCCTCCTTGAGGGCCCCCGACGGAGCCTCTGCCCGGCGGTAGTACGCCTTCTGCCCCTCCCGGCGGTCCCCCACAAGACCCACCCCCTTGAGCAGGGCAAGATGGTTGGAAATCCTGGACTGCCCCACTCCTAGCACCTCCTGAAGTTCCGCCACGGATAGTTCATTATCCTTAAGGGAGAACAAGATACGTAAGCGGGTTGGATCTGCTAACGCCCCCAAGAGCCGAACTCGGTCGCTTACCATAGGTTATAGATTCATCAGTTTATCATGATATATCAATATTATTTTATTGCGGCGGGGCGGAAGGCAGGCATGATAACAAGCCGTGCGCGGTCACTTTATTTTTTCCTCCGAGTCCGTAGGCGAAGGTCATCCAGACAAGGTCTGCGATGCCATCTCCGACGCGGTGCTCGATGCTTGTCTCGCCCGGGATCCCCTGAGCCGGGTGGCTTGCGAAACCTTGGTGAAGTCCAACCTGGTGGTCCTGGCCGGGGAAATCACCACCCGTGCCAAACTCGATTACGACAAGCTCGTCCGCCAAACGATCCGCAGCATCGGCTACACCCACGAAGACGACGTCTTCCACGCCGACAAGGTTCACATCCTGAACGCCCTCACCGGCCAAAGCCCCGATATCGCCCAGGGGGTCGACGCCAAAAAGGCCGCCGGCAAAAAAACCGCCGAGCAGGGTGCCGGGGACCAAGGACTGATGTTCGGTTACGCCACGCGGGAAACGGCGGAATTGATGCCTGCACCCGTGATGTTTTCGCACCGGCTGGGACGTGAACTGAGCCGCATCCGCAAAAGCGGCCGCGTCGGCTGGCTCCGCCCGGACGCCAAATCCCAAGTTTCCGTGGAATACCGCCAGCACCGTCCCGTCCGCATCACTGCCGTGGTCGTCTCCACCCAGCACGCCGCAGGCGTGTCTCACCCCACCATTGAAAAATTCATCGTTGAGAAGCTCATTAAAAAGGTTCTTCCCGCAAACCTGCTTGATCGGCACACCGAGTTTCTTGTCAACCCGACCGGGCGGTTTGTGGTCGGTGGCCCCGAGGGCGACAGCGGCTTGACCGGTCGCAAGATCATCGTCGACAGCTACGGCGGTGCCGGCCGGCACGGTGGCGGCGCCTTCAGCGGCAAGGATCCGACCAAAGTGGACCGCAGTGCCGCCTACATGGGGCGATACGTGGCCAAAAATATCGTGGCCGCCGGCCTCGCCGATCGCGTGGAAATCCAGTTCGCCTACGCCATCGGTCACCCGCGGCCGGTGTCGGTCTGCCTCGAAACCTTCGGTACGGAAAAGATTCCCTTCTCCCGGATCGAACAGGCCGTGCACCGGACTTTCGATTTCCGGCCGGCGGAAATAATCCGCCGGCTTCGTCTGCGCCGCCCGATTTACTCAAAAACCACCAACTATGGCCATTTTGGCCACCGCGGTAATCCGGCCTTCGCGCCGTGGGAGCACACCGACCGTGTCCGTGAGCTCCGCCGCCATGCCGGACTAAATTAACCCCAGGAGAATCAAACCATGAGCCCCACCACCCTGACCCCGAAACCCGCCAAAACCCGCGGCCCCAAAGCCGGTGACTTCAAGGTCAAGGACCTCGCCCTTGCCGATCTTGGCCGCAAGGAAATCGAGATTGCCGAGAAAGAGATGCCCGGCCTGATGGCCATCCGCGAAAAATACGCCAAGGACAAGCCCCTTGCCGGCGTCCGGGTGACCGGTTCCCTACACATGACCATCCAGACGGCGGTCTTGATCGAAACCTTTGTCGACCTCGGCGCCGACGTGCGCTGGGCTAGTTGCAATATTTTCTCCACGCAGGACCAAGCCGCCGCCGCCATTGCCGCCGCCGGCATCCCCGTTTTCGCTTGGAAGGGCGAAACCCTCGAGGAGTACTGGGACTGCACCTGGAAAGCCATTCTCAACCCCGCCGGAAAGGGTCCGCAACTCGTCATCGACGACGGCGGCGACGTCACTCTCTTTCTCCACAAGGGGTATGAGCTCGAGGAAGGCGATGGCTGGGTCAATACCCCGTCCTCCAGCCACGAGGAAAAGGTCATCAAGGACCTTCTCAGGAAAATCCACGCCGAGAGCCCCTATATCTTTCACGAATTGGTCAAGGAGTGGAAAGGGGTGGCCGAGGAAACGACCACCGGCGTCCACCGTCTCTACCGCTTGCAGGAGCAGGCCAAGCTGCTCGTGCCCGCCTTCAACGTGAACGACTCGGTCACCAAGGCGAAGTTCGACAACCTCTACGGCTGTCGTCACTCGCTGGTCGACGGCCTGAACCGGGCCCTCGATGTGATGATCTCCGGCAAGGTGGCCGTGGTTTGCGGCTACGGGGACGTCGGCAAAGGGTCCGCCCAGTCCCTCCGCGGCCAGGGCGCCCGCGTCATCATCACCGAGATCGATCCGATCAATGCCCTGCAGGCCGCCATGGAGGGATACGAAGTCACCACGGTTGAGGACACCCTCGGCCGTGCGGATATCTACATCACCACCACCGGGAACAAAGACGTTATCACCATCGAGCACCTCAAGAGGATGAAAGATCAGGCGGTGGTTGCGAACATCGGCCACTTCGACAACGAGATTCAGGTCGACAAGCTCAACCATCTTGCCGGCGTGCAACGGGTCAACATCAAGCCTCAGCTCGACAAGTACGTCTTCCCCGATGGCCGGGAACTGTTCCTCCTCGCGGAAGGGCGTCTGGTCAATTTGGGTTGCGCCACCGGCCACCCCAGTTTCGTGATGAGCAACAGCTTCTCGAACCAGACGCTGGCCGCGCTTGATCTCTGGAAGAACCGCTCCCTCTATAAGCCGGCTGTCTACGTTCTGCCCAAGAAGCTGGACGAGGAAGTCGCCCGCCTTCATCTCGAGAA
>VHDM01000056.1 GCA_016876055.1 Verrucomicrobiota bacterium | reverse complement strand
GGGGGTCCAGCTTCAAAACCAGGCGGTGGTATGGGAGAACCTTCAATTCCGAGGCGGGAAAGAAAACCGTCAGGATGCCGGACGGCCCCGGATTTTCCCGGGCCAGACGGGAAGCGGCGGCCGCGCGGTGATGGCCGTCCGCAATGTACGCCCGGGAAACCTTGGCAAACAACTTCACCACTTGGTCCGGGTTCGGCACCCGCCAGAAGGCGTGGCGAACTCCCCGTTCGTCGGTGACCTCGGCGATGGGCGGACCGGAAGATTCGATGCGGTCCATCTCCGCGGTGAGCTCCGGAAGATCGGGATAGGCGGCCAGCACCGGACCAGTAAGGGCCCCGAGGTGCCTGATCAGGGTGACGCGATCATCCTCCTTATCCGGTCGGGTCAACTCGTGCCTGCGAAACTGACCGGAGGCGTAGTCACCAAAGTCGGCCAGGGCGGCGAATCCGCGTTGGCGATGATTCCCGTCCACCAGGCGGACCAGGTAGACCGACGGTTTTTTCTCCGGAAGGAATCGGCGTTGTTCGACCAACCGGGCGAAATTTTTGGCAGCTTGTCGGTAGACCTCCGGGGCCGTGAATGAGACAGCATCGGGGAACTCCAGGTCGGCCCGGTCAACCCGAAGCAGGGAGTCGGGGTTGCCTTCCGTCAAAGCCCGGGACTCGGACCGGGAGACGATGTCGTAGGGGACACAACTGACCCGGGAAGCGAGGGCCGGATCAACGATGAGGGAGGGAAAGGGGTGAATTTTGACCACGGCGGGCGCTAGCGTGGCGGGAGGCGCGGCTTTTGTCCAACCGGTCATGCCTTGGGTTGTCCGCAAAGGCTGAGATGGCCATGATCCACCGATGCAGCACGACCCGGTCCATCAAGCAGGTAAGTTCCTGGTGATCCTGACCTTGATCGGATTTTTTCTTCCCTGGGTAAGAATCTCCCCCGACTCCCTCAAAGGCAACACGATGCAAGTGGTTCGGAGTTTAGCCAAAGGCGGGGCAAACTTGGGTTCTACCTTTCTTTGGATGCGGGGGGAGGAGTTACGGGAAATGTGGCGGGACCCGGCTGACGGTTTTTCCGGGTTGCAGCTAGCGTTTGGGGCCAAGTCGGGAACCCCGCGGGCCAAGGCCCAGCAGGAGCTGGCCTCGGTGGCCCTCGACGGCCGGGACAAACGGCCTCTGCTGGGATGGTTGCTGTTGATTCCTGTCCTGACGTTGCTGGGTTGGGCGGGACTGGTGCTACGGCAGGTTCCTTCGGCTTTCCTGATCTTGACGGCGGTGGGTCTGGGTTTTCTTTATGCGATATTGCGCTGGAGAATTGCCACCGCTTATACGGATCGACTATTGGCTCAGTTGGAGCTCGGGCCGGGATGGTGGATGACGGTGTACGGGATGCTCGGCTTGGCGGTCGTCTGTCTGGTGCTGGGAATCCGGGGGCGAAGCAGGGATTCGCTTTAGGCCAACATTTGGGAGGGACGCGTCGCCCTACCGAAGAATTACGCTTTAGGGGTTTTGGACGCGTCGGACTTTTTATCGGCGTCGTCGATCGCGGACTTCATCTCTTTTTCAAAATCCTGCTTGGCCCGGGAAAATTCTCCAAGACTGCGACCGATGGAGCGGGCAAGTTCCGGAAGCTTTTTGGCCCCGAACAGGAGGATGATGACGAGAACGATCCAGAACCACTCAGAGCCTTGGGGAAGGCCGAAGGCGAAGGGTAGGGGAATGATCATGTCTTTATCGTAAGGCCAACCAACTGGCTGGCAAGAGGGGGATTGGGATGGCGGAATCGAGGAGGCTAGTTGAGAGAACGGTCACAGCTGCAACGCTTTACGGGCGGCTTCGAGAGTGGGCGCGATCGGGGCGGGGGGCTTGGGCAGGCTATTTAGGGCGGTGTCGGGGTCTTTGAGGCCATGGCCGGTCAGCGTCATGGAGACGAGACTTCCCTTGGGAATCCAACCGGCCACGAGGGCCTTTTTTAATCCGGCGACTGGGGCGGCGCAGGCCGGTTCCACAAAGATGCCCTCGGTTTTAGCGAGCAGTTGATAAGCCTCCAAAATTTCTGCATCGGTCACCTTGTCGATCCGGCCGTTCGACTCCTTGACGGCGGTGAGGGCGCCGGGTCCGCTGGCGGGGTTCCCGATGCGGATGGCGGTGGCCACGGTTTGCGGATCTTTCACCACATGGCCGTCGACCAACGGGGCGGCACCGGCCGCCTGCCAGCCAAACATCCGCGGGCGTGGTCCCTTGGGCAGGGCTTCGACGAAGCCTTTCCAGTAGGCGGTGATGTTGCCGGCGTTGCCCACCGGCAGAAAATGGAAATCAGGGGTCTTCCCCAGCGCATCCAGGATTTCAAAAGAGGCGGTCTTCTGTCCCTCAATCCGGACGGGGTTGATGGAGTTGACGACCTCCACTCCGGGCAGGATTCCCATTTGGCGGATCAGGTTGAGGGCGTCGTCAAAATTTCCCTCAATCGGCAGAAGCTTGGCACCGTGCATGAGGGCCTGGGTCAGTTTGCCGAGGGCGATTTTGCCGGCCGGGATGATCACGGCGGAGCGGATGCCGGCGCGGGCGGCGTACGCCGAGGCCGCCGCGGAGGTGTTGCCGGTGCTGGCGCAGATCACGAGCTTGGCTCCTTTGGCCACGGCGTGGGTGACCGCCATGGTCATGCCGCGGTCCTTGAAAGAGGCGGTGGGATTCATCCCCTCATATTTCAACCGCAAATCGATTTCACCCCGCAGGGCAGCGGCAAGCCGGGGAGCAGGCAAAAGCGGGGTATTCCCTTCCAGCAAGGTGATGATTTGGGCATCCGCCGGCAGGGGGAGCCGGGCGCGATAATGCTGGATGACTCCCGGCCAGCTCACGCCAAATCCTCAACACGCAGGATTCTTGCCGGCGACCGGTTCAGCGGAAGTTTTTGGACGGCGGCCACGGCTTTTTGCAGGGCGGATTCCTTGGCCGGCTCAAGCAGGAAGACGAGGGGGACGGAATCGGCCCCGTGACCCTCGGGCTGGAGTACGGAGGAAATTCCGATTTTTTCCGTGCCAAAGATTCCGGCGATCTGGGCCAAGACGCCCGGCTGGTCGCGCACCTCAAAGCGGACATAGAAACGGCCGACGGATTCACCGGGTTCCAGGAGTCGTCTCTTGCCGTCGCCGGCCGAAAGGACGGGGCCGGGTGACTGATCGCGGAGATGGCGGGCGGCCTCGCCCAGATCGGCAAGGAGGGCGCTGGAGGTGGCATCGGGTCCGGCGCCGCGGCCCGTGAACTGGACCGGGCCGGAGAGGTTTCCGACCAGACTGACTGCATTGAAAACCCCGTGAATGGAGCCCATGGGATGGCGCGCCGGGATCAGGGTGGGAGCAACCCGGACTTCGACGCGATCAGGGCCGACCGGGCGGACCACGGCGAGAAGCTTCAGGACGTAACCGAGTTGCCGGGCGAACGAGACATCTTGCGCTTCCAGTTTCCGGATGCCTTCGATCGGGATCTTGGCAAAGGGAGGGAGAAAGCCGTAGCCGAGCAGGCAAAGGATTGCGGCCTTGTGGGCGGCGTCGATGCCATCGACATCCAGACGATCATCCGCTTCGGCGTAGCCGAGTTCCTTGGCCTGGCGCAGGGCATCGGCAAAGTCCGACCCCTCCTCGGCCATCCGGCTGAGGATGTAGTTGCAGGTGCCGTTGATGATGCCGTGGATACCCAGCAACTGGTTAGCGACGAGGCCTTCGCGGAGGGCCTTCAGGACGGGAATGCCGCCGGCGACGCTGGCCTCGAAATAGATCGGGACGCGGGCTTGCTGGGCCAAGGGGATCAGCTCCGATCCTTTTTCCGCAAGAAGAGCCTTATTTGCGGTGATCAAGGGCTTTGCGGCGGCGAAGGCCGCTTTGGCCACTTCCAGCGATTCCGTGGTGCCGCCGAGGAGTTCCACGACGATCTGGACGGCGGGGTTGGAGATGACGGATTTCCAGTCCCCCACGGGTGAGACCGGCAAGTCCGCGCGCTGCTTAGAGGGATCGCGGACGGCCGCGGCGCGAAGTTCCAAAGAAACGCCCAGACGTTGTTGGAGCAGACGGTTGGCCTCGGAAAGGTTCCGGACCAACCCGGAACCTACCGTGCCGCACCCGACCAGGCCCACCCCAATCGTTTTCATGGAAGCATTTGAGCGGTTTTTGGGGGCCTTTCGCAAGGAACTACTTGAGTTGTGCAAGGTCTTTTTTTGAACAACCCATCCTGGGGCGTGACCCCGGGATGGGCAGCGACTAGAAATTTCCATGGTCCGGGCCGGAATTGTCGGTTTGCCAAACGTGGGGAAGAGCACGCTCTTCAACGCGGTGACGCGCACGCGCAAGGCCCAGGCGGCCAACTATCCGTTTTGCACGATCGAGCCCAACGTGGGCGTGGTCACGGTGCCCGACAGCCGGCTGGACTGGTTGGCAACGATGTCCAAGAGCGAGAAGGTGGTCCCGGCCTCCATTGAGCTGGTCGATATTGCCGGTTTGGTCAAAGGGGCGAGCCAAGGGGAGGGGTTGGGAAACCAATTTTTGACTCACATCCGGGAAGTCGATGCGCTCGTGCAGGTGGTGCGGTGCTTTGAGGATCCGGATATCCACCACGTGGCCGGCTCTGTCGATCCTCTGCGGGATATCGAGACAATCATGACTGAACTGGTGCTGGCTGATCTAGGAGCTGTGACGAAGCGATTGGAGAAACCCAGCAAGGCGGCCAAGTCCGGCGATGCCGCGGCCAAGGCGGAGTCGGCCCTGCTGGAGAAGCTAAAGAAGCATCTTGATGCCGGCTCGCCGGCCTTGACGCATTCGATGACCGCGGATGAGGCGAAGCTCGCCAAGGGATTCTTTCTGCTGACCTCCAAACCGACGCTGTTGGCCTGCAACGTGAAGGAGGAGGAGCTGGGGGCGCTGACGAAAGGCGATCGTTCCGGAAAAACGGGGGAGCAGGTGAAGAAGGTGGAGGAGTACTGCAAGCAGCGATTGGCCAGCCAGGCAGTGGTGGTCAGCGCGCAGATCGAGTCGGAACTGGTCGATCTGCCGGAGGCGGAGGGGAGGGAGTATCTGGCTGGACTCGGAGTGCAGGAATCGGGAGTCGGGGCGCTGATCCGGGCGACGTACGATCTGCTGGGGCTGCGGACCTACCTCACGACGGGGCCAAAGGAGAGTCGGGCTTGGACGATTCATGCGGGGGATCGGGCGCCGCAGGCGGCCGGGGTGATTCACACCGATTTTGAGCGGGGTTTCATTGCGGCAGAGACAGTGGCGTTTCATGAGCTGAAGGCTGCGGGAACGATGGGGAAGGTACGGGAAGCCGGCAAACTACGGGTGGAAGGAAAGGAATACGTGGTGCAGGATGGGGATGTGATGGAGTTTCGGTTCAACGTCTGAGGACGGGATGGCAAAATCGATGCTCCATGTGGTCCGGCACCCGGTGGTGCAACACAAGCTCACGTTGATGCGGGAAAAGGGGACCAGTGTGACGGAGTTCCGGGCGTTGGCCAGCGAGGTAGCGATGTTGATGGCTTACGAGGTGACGCGGGATTTTCCGCTGGCGAAAAAGACGATCCGCACGCCCATGGGGAAAATGAGGGCCCCGGTGCTCAAGGGGCAAAAGATGGTGCTGGTGCCGATTTTACGGGCGGGGATGGGGCTGTTGGATGGGATGCTGGAGATGTTTCCGTCCGCGCGGGTGGCACATATCGGGATTTATCGGGATCACCGGACGTTGGAGCCGGTGGAGTACTACTTTAAGGCCTCGAAAACCCTGCGGGACCGGGATCTGATCCTAATGGATCCGATGTTGGCCACCGGGCATTCCGCGGTGGCGGCGGCGGACCGGCTCAAGGGAGCCAGGGCGCGGTCGATTCGTTTCATGTGTCTGTTGGCGGCTCAAGCGGGTGTGCGGAATTTTCATCGGCATCACCCGGATATCCCTGTGTTCACCGCCGCGGTGGATCCGAAGTTGAACGATCATGGCTACATCGTGCCGGGGCTGGGGGATGCGGGGGACAGGATTTTTGGAACTTTGTAATTCCATTATAAAATCGGGAAATGTTGGGCGGGATGGGAGAAAGAATCGGGCTTGAGAGGAGGCAATCTCGGATCAGGAAATTGAAAAGCGGAATCTGGTCAGCCCCCCGAGCCGCCCGTGCTGATTTTCAGGCTTGGGCCGAGGCCGTGCGCAACAGGACGGTGCCGCCGACGACCATCAGCAGACCAAGGATTTTGAGAGCGGTGACAGATTCCCCAAAAGCAAAAATGCCGACAACGGCGATGAGGGCCGTACCCACCCCCGCCCAGATGGCGTACACAATACCGACTTCCAGGGTCTTCAAGGATTGGGCCATCAGGGCAAAGCTACCCAGATAAAAGATTACGACCCCGATGGAGGGAAGCAGGCGACTCCATCCAAAGGAGAGTTTCAGGCAAAGGGTGCCGCACAATTCCAACGCGATGGCTAGGGCCAAGAGAAGCCATGGGTTCATTTTCGAAGATTAGGCCGACCGGGGAAGAGATGAAACGCAATTCGCCAATTTCAGGTTTGCGGTTATG
>VHDM01000055.1 GCA_016876055.1 Verrucomicrobiota bacterium | reverse complement strand
GCTGAGCAGGTCAAAGAAAATCAGCGACGTATTCGTGAAAAAGCAAAAGAGGCGGGGTTTGAGTTTCATCCGGAAGGCCGCAAATGGGTCTACAACACCTTCGATGCCCATCGCTTGCTCTTTTGGGCCGCCGAAGAGATTGGCATTGAGCAGCAGTCCATGCTGAAAACAGAACTCTTGAGGACCTACTTTTGCTTCGCAGTCGATCTCGATGATCAGCAGCACCTGCTTGAGGCTGTCACTCGGGCAGGCCTTGATCCAATTCGAGCAAAGCAGGTGTTAGCGGGCGATGAATTCGCGAAAGAGGTTCGCCAAGAAGAGCAGCGCTATCAAGAACTGGGCATTCACTCGGTACCCTCAATGATCATTAATGACCAGTACCTAGTTCAGGGTGCTCAGCCACCTGAGGTGTTTATCGATATTTTCGAGAAATTATTAGATCAAGCCGCCTAGCGAGAACTTAAGCGTGGATGGTGGCGATAGGGAGGCGGATTTAAAACCGATTACACGTCAGAAAGGTGTTTGCATGGTCATTCAGGATCACCATACGAGTTGTCCTCTTAAAACCCGTGAAGCAACCGATCTAGAGCGCTCATGATCACCAGCTGATGTTGCGCCAAACTGCCGACACGCTCTTTTAGAGCTGCAATTGGAATAGCGCCCAGCTTAGGTGTTTCTAGAACATAGCGCCGACCTTTAATCGTGAAAGTTGGCATCAGGTCCTCAGGCACGGTGACCTTCAAATAGTGATCTTTTGGGGCTAAAGGAATAACCACCCGTGTCTGTAAGCCCTCCAGCAGATCGCTCTGTATATTCACTAGCAGGGGGGCGTTACCAGCCGATTTACCGGAGTTGGCAAAGACCTCAAATCGTTGCGCCATCAGAACTGCCGCCATTGATCCAAGGGTAGGCCGTCCCGGTCGACCTCGGCGTTGTAATGCTCCAGGAACTCAGCATGCTGTTCTTTCCAGAGACGTGTCTTTTCCTGCCGCACTATTTCTTGAAGGTGGGCTTCGCAGGCCCGGGAGATGTTGATCCCCAGAGCCTTGGCCTCGCTGAGCACGACGCTGTCGATCGTCAGATTGGTGGGCTGCCGACTTGAACGGCTTGATTGGCCGACACCCTTGGTTGTTGTCATGGATGTATCAGATTTATGCGCATTAGACATGCGTATATTATCAGACAAAGATGCGCGTGCCAATAGCGAACCCGGTCTTGGGTTATGCAAAAAACTTAAAATAGAGCTCAAAAATTCGATTAGACAAGCCAAAAGCTCTTCAGACAATATAAATTTTGTATATCAGAGGAGACCTTTTTGTGGATGTATCTTGCTTTCCGCGCATCAGCCTAGGCCATTTCCCCACACCGCTGGAACCCATGGCCAGGCTCACCGCCTTGCTGGGTGGCCCGCGACTTTGGATCAAGCGCGATGATTGCACGGGCTTGGCTTCTGGCGGCAACAAAACCCGAAAGCTTGAATTCCTTTTGGCTGAGGCAGTTGCGGCTCGTAACGATATTGTCATCACCCAAGGCGCCACTCAATCCAATCACGCGCGCCAAACCGCTGCTGCGGCTGCCAAACTCGGCATGAAGTGCTTGATTTTGCTGGAAGACCGAACGGGCAGCACCGACCCTAACTACGTTGATAACGGCAACGTCATGCTCAATCGTCTGCACGGTGCGACCGTGGAGCGACGCGCTGGCGGCACCAATATGCAGCAAGAGATGGAAATTGCGGCTGACCGCTTAAGAAGCGAGGGTATGCGCCCATACGTGATTCCTGGGGGTGGTTCCAACCCTGTGGGCGCGCTGGGCTACGTGAACGCTGCATTTGAATTGATTGAGCAGGCGGCTTCGCGAGGTTTGAAGATCGACTACTTGGTGCACGCCACTGGCAGCGCGGGTACCCAAGCCGGGCTTGTCGCGGGTCTGTACGCCGCCAATAGTGATATCCGTTTGCTCGGTATCGGAACTCGCGCCCCGAAAGAGAAGCAAGAACATATGGTGTATGACCTCGCTTGCCGAACCCTCGACTACATGGGCATGCGGCACCAGCTTGCACCCGAGGCTGTCGCAGCTAATTGTGATTACGTCGGCTCGGGTTACGGCATTCCGACGAGTTGTATGGTGGAAGCTGTGGAGATGCTGGCGCGTACCGAAGGCTTACTTCTTGACCCGGTTTATTCAGGCAAGGGTATGGCAGGCCTCGTTGACCTGATCCGTAAAGGTCACTTCAAACCCGCCGACAACATTGTCTTCCTGCATACCGGGGGATCCGTTGCTTTGTTTGGGTATCCGGCAGCGTTTGAGCATGAATCGTACAGATAATTTTCCGTTCGAAGTTTTCTTTCACTCACTTAAGGAGCGTTTATGAAGAAGTTTTTGAAAATCACAATGACTGTACTCGGCGGCCTGCTGGCTGTAGCCCCTGCTGCTATGGCGCAAACATCCTTGCGGCTATCCACCTATGTCAACGAAGTGGACCCACGCTATGAGGGGTTCAAAAAATTCGCTGAGTTGGCCGCGGCCAAAACGTCTGGGCGAGTCAAAGTGCAAATTTTTCCATCCTCCACACTACATGGTTGGAGCGAGGGTGTGGATGCCATGCTCGGCGGTGTTTCTGATATCAGCTGGGTACCAACCGGTGAGAAACGCTTGCCTTGCTATGCCGTGACATCTCTCTACCCTATGGTGGTGGATATGAGCAAGCAGATTGAGCTCGATGCGGCTTACTCTGCCCTCATGAAAGACGAAGCAGCCAAAGTGGGTTTAGTCCCCCTGATCAACTCTAACTATTCGTATGACCAAGAGTGGTGGTTCAAAAAGCCCGGCGCTGACTTGTCCAAGATGAACGGCATGCTGGTGCGCTCCATTGGCCCACTGGTGTCCATGATGATCGAAACTTGGGGCGGCAAACCAGTATTTATTGCACCGAAAGAGGTCTTCCAATCAGCAGAGCGCGGTGTGGTGGACGGCATCAACATGGGAGTTGCCACTTACAGCGCGAACAAATTGTGGGGCGTTATGCCGCATATGGTTCAAGCTAATATGTTCTACGGCAACATCAATTACATGATCAACAAGAAAAAGTTTGACGCGCTCACACCTGCTGATCAAGCTGCATTGATGGCAGCTGCCAAGGAGTCTGAGGCTTGGCTCAAGCCGTTGTACGAGAAGTCTGTTGACACCGACATCGCGAACGCTGTGAAGCAAGGTGGAACGGTTACCAAAGTTCCTGTGGCCCAGCGCAAAGCGATGGCAGATGCGATTGCGACCAAGTGGAATCCTGAAGTCGATAAGAGCTGCGGCATGGATCAAGCCAATAAGGTTCGCGCTTTGTTTGCTAAACACTCCGCTAAGTGAGCATTATGCGAGCGCTGCTGAGAGTTTTTGATCGGCTGGCCCTATGGCTGGCCATCATCGGCGCGTTGATTATCGTGGTGCAAATGTTTTGGATATCGTACGGAGTGTTTATGCGCTACGTTCTATCCAACCCAGATGGTACGGTTACGGAGGCAACAGCGCTGCTGTTGTTTCCAACCGCATTCTTAGGCTTGGCGTTCGCTCTCAGAGATAACGCCTACCCGAAAGTAACATTTTTACTTAATGTCTTGAAGCCGCGTGCCCAGCGGTGGTTAGAGGCACTGAATTTGCTGTTAATAATCCTGGTCGCAGGATTTTTTGCAGTTGCAGCGGTTCAAGCGACCATCGGCTCATTCCGTTCAGGGTCAGCGTCGGAAATCCTTCAGTGGCCTCGGTATCTTTTTTGGACTCCGGCTACCATTTCCCTGCTTTTCTTCACAACTTACGCCACTCTCAAGTTGGTTGATATTTTGACGTCTCGCCCGGACGAAACAGTTAACACCACAGCCGACCTCAGCAAACCACAATAGGAGTCACTATGGAGTGGTATCACGTTGGAATAGGTTTAATGGCCTTGCTGGTTTTGTTCATCGGTATCGGTCTGCCTATCCCGTTTGCGCTGGCGGGGGCCTCCATGCCGTTCTTGTTTTATATCCAAGGCTGGTCCACCGCTCTTGTCAGCAGCCAACTGAAGCTCTGGGGGGTCTGGATTGACTACGTATTGCTGGCGGTTCCGCTCTTCGTTTTTTTGGGTGAACTAATCGGACGATCCAACATAGGCCCGAACCTCTACCAGTTCATGCACCGTGGCGTGCGCGTGCGTGGCTCTGCGGCCTATGGAAGCATTGCCGCTTGTGCTGGATTTGGTGCAGTTTGCGGTTCATCCATGGTGGGCTCGCTTACTATCGGCGGCGTTGCTCTGCCTGAGATGAAAAAACTCGGTTACGACAATCGACTTTCCAGCGGTGTGCTGGCTGCTGGTGGGACACTTAGCGTATTGATTCCGCCGAGTCTGATCTTGCTGTTTTATGGCATTGTGACGAACACCTCGATTGGTGATCTCTTTATCGCCGGCATCATTCCCGGCCTGATTCTTGTGCTCTTGTTCTGCTTGATCGTTTTTGTTTGGGGAAAACTCTACCCGTCTCACATCCCCGATGCGGATGGAACGGAGCGCACCGGTATTCGCGAGATGCTCGCTTCACTGGGCCCGATCATCGTAATCGGTCTCGTAATCACTGTATCAATTTACGCCGGCATTGCCACCCCGACTGAAGCTGCGGCTGTTGCTGCGCTTCTCACAGTCATTCTCGCATTCACCATCGGCGGGCTTGATATTGCGGGCTTCAAGGCGGCCCTGATGTCCACCATGCGCACCATGGGCTATTTGGGCCTCCTGCTTTCTGCCGGCGTCTTGTTTGGTTTCGTGATGACTTATTACCAGGTACCGCAGCAGTTCACGGCACTTTTCAAAACATTTCAATTGAACCCCTATGAGGTGCTGGCGATTGTAGTTATCTTCTATTTGGTATTGGGTATGTTCATGGAGCCGGTATCCATGACTTTCATCACCTTGCCGACAATCTTCCCGCTGATGCACGCGGCGGGTTGGGACATGATCTGGTTTGGCATCATCTTTACTATCACGATGGAAATTGCAGTGCTTACGCCTCCCGTGGGGCTTAACCTGTACGTAATTCAGGGTATTAGCCGAGGCTCAATTACCATCAGCGAAGTGATTTACGGTTCTCTTCCTTTTGTTGGAAGTATGCTGGTTCTTATCGCTTTACTCATCACGATGCCAGAGATCGCTACCTTCCTGCCGAAAGCCATGAAGTGAGTGATTCTTCAGCACCCATTCTTCCGTATCGCCGGGCTGGGCGAGGCCCAGCTTTAGTCTTGGTGCATGGCTATCTCGGCGGTTCAAGTCAATGGCTTGCCGAAATGGAGCGCTTGCGCCTACATTTTGATGTGATTGCCATTGATCTCGCTGGATACGGAGATGCCAGGCATTTGACTGCCCCAAAGAGCATCGCAGCTCATGCTCAGTCTGTGCTGAATACTCTTGATCAGTTGGGTATTCAAAATTTCCATTTGCTGGGCCACTCCATGGGCGGCATGATCGTGCAAGAAATCGTGTACCAAGTACCCACGCGGGTTGTTCGCTTGGTGCTCTATGCCACTGGGCCTCAAGGCAGCATTCCAGGTCGCTTCGAAACAATGGCGCGGTCCCGTGAGCGCCTTGCCGAAGATGGGGTTGAGCGCACCGCTCGGCGCATCTGCGCCACATGGTTGCTTGATCGCGAAGCCTCGCCTGCTTTTGAACTGCTCGCAGCACTGGGCACCTGCGTCAGCCACCAAGCGGCAGAGGCTGGCCTATGGGCGATGGAAGGCTGGGATGGACGAGATAGGTTGACATCGATTCAGCAACAAACGCTGATCATTTGGGGCGAAGTCGATCGCAGCTATGGCTGGTCGCAAATTGAAGCCCTATGGCGAGGCATACCCGGCGCGTCACTTGCTGTGCTTCCGGCCTGCTCGCACGCGCTTCACTTGGAGCGCACCGCGCTGTTCCAAACACTTTTGCTCGAATTTCTTTTAGCGCCAGCAACGCGGGACGCAGCGGCGACTGGTTAATGGCATTGATCGCGCGGTTCTGCAACGACGAGTGAGACTTAGCAGATTTGTTTTGTGGTAATACCTAAGTTAGTCACTGGGACCCAAGAGATTAGGGAGTGCCTATGGAATTAAAATGGCTGGACGACTATTTAGCCTTGATTGAAGCGGGTTCGTTTTCGGCTGCTGCCGAGAAACGCCACGTTTCGCAGCCTGCTTTTTCTCGGCGCATCCAGCTCTTTGAGGAGTGGCTCGGCGTCGAATTGATTGATCGCAGTCGTAAGCCGTTGCGATTCACGCCACTGGCGATACAGTACGAGGCATCCTTTCGTAGCTTGGCAACACAAATCCATGAATTTCGCTCCATATTAAGGTCCGAGGCCAGTTCCAGCCCAAGCCTAGTCATCGCCGCACAGCACAGCTTGGCTGCAACCTACCTGCCCGTATTTTTGCAGAGACTGCGAACGCTGCAAGCCGAGCAGCGCTTTCGCATTCGCTCGGAAAACCGCGATGAGGGCGTGGCTTTGCTGCTGCGAGGCGAGGCAGATATCTTGCTCGCCTACGAGACTACGACTG
>VHDM01000054.1 GCA_016876055.1 Verrucomicrobiota bacterium | reverse complement strand
TGCGCGCCGCAGAGGGGAGCCCCCATGGGGGCTCCCCTCTGCCTCCCTCAATAGAGCCAAATCTGCCAGACTAAGTGTTACCCATGTGACCGGATAGAAGTGTTACCTATGTGCCCGGTCGGACACAGGAACAGGCAAGCCACGGGCAGTTGTGTATGTCAAGTTCTGCAATTACGAATTTGGCCAATGCTGCCTTTCTGGGCTTTTAGGGGAGGAGTGCAGAGGAGGGGATGTGCCCCTCCTTTGCATCCAGTAATGTAGAGTCCCACCGCCGTCAGGCGGCTTGTTCGAGTTTTCTCAACTGCTCCTTTCTGTGGTCTGAGAGTTGCGTCATATTGAGATACCGGATTGCCTCGACCCAGTCTTCATGGATCTCGATGGCCAATGCCCGGACCAGCCTAAGACAGCTTTCGACATTCGGGAAAATGCGCACCACCAGCGTGCGCCTTTTGAGCTCCTCGTTCACGCGCTCCAGCATGTTGGTCGATTTGAGGTGCTTATGATGCGCGAGCGGCAGGCGGTAGAACGTCAGCGTTTGCTCAATGTTGTCCTCGACCCACTGGCATAGTTTGGCGTAGCGGGATTCCCACTTCTTCAGCCAGGCGGCCAGGTCCCTCCGCGCCTCGTCCAGATCGCGACGGTCATAAAGCCAGCGCAGCTCCATCAGGCAGTCGTCATCGGCCTTTCGCGGCAAGTGGTCCAGAGCGTTCCGCAGAAAGTGCACATAACATCGTTGCCAGGCCGCCTCCGGCAATACCTCGGCAATCGCCTTACGCAGTCCGGCGTGGTCGTCGCTGACCGCCAGTTCCACTCCACGCAAGCCGCGCTTCTTGAGATCCAGCAGAAATTCCTTCCAACTGGATGCGCTCTCCCGGTTGGCCAACTCGACGCCCAGCACACATCTTCTCCCATCCCAGTTCACTCCGATGGCGATCAGAACGGCGCGGCTTCGGATCACGCCGTCCTCCCGAACCTTCTCGTATCGCGCATCCACAATCAGGTACGGATAATCCTCTTCCAGCCGCCGCCCCGCAAACTTCTTCAGTTCCTCGTCCAACTGCTGATTCAGCCGGCTGATCGTCGAGGCCGAAAACTCATGCCCGCACAGCTCTTCGGTGATCGCCTTGACTTTCCGGGTCGACACCCCTTGCACGTACATCTCCGTCAGCGCCCCCACCAGCGCTTTCTCGCTACGCTGGTATCGCTCAAACACCTCTGTGCGAAATCGCCCTTGACGATCCTGCGGCACTCGCAACTCGATCTTTCCCACACGAGTCACCAAGCTGCGCCCATAATGGCCGGATCGATACCCCAATCGGCCCGAGTTCCGCTCGCCCTTGCTCGCCTGTAGCGTCTCGTCCATCTCGGCCTCAAGCACCTGTTGGAGCACCTCCTGGACCAATCTCTTCATGAAATCCTCGTCCTGGCCCATCACTGCCTTCCAGTCCGCTTTTGCGCTATTCTGCTTTCGGGTCATCTGCCTTTCCTCTTTCTCCGCCGCTAACGGATTTGTGAAAGGTTTAGCATGACCCATTTCCTTTTTGCAGAACTCTTAATACTTAACCGGGCTAAATCATCCGTCGGTGCGATTGATCAATAGAACCGTTTACTCAGTCGATACATGTAAGGGGGTCCGAACCGGGCACATGGGTAACGGAATAAACCGGGCACATAGGTAACACTTTTGGCTGGAGGGGGAAGCACCCGATGGCCTGGAAAGAGACTTGTGTGATCGAGCAAAGAGAAGAGTTCATCGAGGATTGGCTAAAGAGGCAATGGAACGTACGGGAGCTGTGCCGGCGTTATGGGATTGCGGCGAAGACGGGATACAAGTGGCTGAAGCGGTTTGCCGGGCAAGGCAAGGCGGGCTTGGTTGACCAGCGGCGGGCGCGGAGCGAGCAAGCGCACCGGACGCCGTTAGAGGTGGAAGAGCGAGTGATTGAACTGCGGCTGGCCAAGCCTTACTGGGGACCGAAGAAGCTGAAGCGGTTGCTGGAAGACCGGGATCCTGCTACGAGTTGGCCGGCGGAGTCAACGATTGGGGAGATCCTGAAGCGGCACAACCTTGTGAAGACGCGGAAGCGCCGGGAGCGCGGGCATCCGTCCTCGGCCCCACTGGGGCACGTCGAGGAAGTGAACCAGGTGTGGTGCACGGACTTCAAGGGCTGGTACCGGTGCGGGGATGGTGAGCCGTGTTATCCGTTGACGATCAGTGATGCCGAGAGCCGCTATTTGTTGTGCCTGGAAGCACTGCCGCAGACGGGACATCGTTGGCTGAGGCCCCATTACGAAGAGGCATTTCGGCGGTATGGGATGCCGGAGGCGATGCGGCACGACAACGGTCCGCCGTTTGTGACGCGAGCGCTGGGAGGACTGGGCGAGCAAGCGGTCTGGTTGCTCGAGTTGGGGATCCGGATTGAGCGCATTCGGCCGGGCAAGCCGCAGGACAATGGCCGGCTCGAGCGGCTGCACGGCACGATTCAGCGGGAGCTGGCGGTGGATCCGGCAGCGAACTGGCGCAAGGAACAAGTTCGGATGGACCGCTTTCGGCGGGAGTACAACGATGAGCGGCCGCATGAGGCGCTGGGGATGAAGACCCCGGCGAGTTGTTACCAGCCATCGGAGAGGACCTACACAGGAAGGAGGTGTCAAGACGTCCAAACTTCGTCCAGCGGATTCATAGTATCTCGACCTTCAGTTAAGCCCTTCGCCTCGATATAAGGTTGCTTTGCCCAAGGCGCGCAGCGGTCAAGGCCAAGCGCAGCTTGCCCGTAGGGTCGCCTTGACGGCGAGCACACTTGGGCTTACTCACGATGGCCGAGGCGAAGGGCGTCGGAACCCCCACTACTGCCGCGAACTCAGCCGGTGTTCGTCCCCCCAGGCTGGAGTGCGGCCGATCGGTCAGATATTCCTTTCGCCAGGCTCCAATCTTTTCTCTCGCGTCCTCAACGTCTTCGAAGTAGTGCCCATTCAGGCACTCGTCCCGAAGCCTTCCATTGAAGCTTTCGACATGCCCGTTCTGCATCGGCTTGCCTGGCTGAATGTGGCTCACATTCACGCCGTTGCGCTTACACCAGACTTGAAACGGCGAACCCACAAATTCAGGACCGTTGTCGACTCGGATCTCGGCTGGCTTGCGGCCCATTCGTTTGAGTCCCGCCAGGGCCAGTGCCACCTTGCTCGATGGCATTGAGTAATCCACTTCCACGGCCAACGCCTCCCGCGTGGCGCAATCCACAATTGTCAGTATCCTCAACTGCCGACGCACTCCCACGGACCAATCCGTAACGAAGTCCATCGCCCAAACCTCGTCTGGCCTTGTGATTTCGCGGGTCGCAATGGGTTCGCTCTTCACCCATTTCTTGCGCCGCCGTGTTCGGATCTGCAACCGATCCCGTTGCATGATCCGTTGCACATGCCGTCGGCTTACCGCCCGCTTCAGCTTCTCTTCCAGCTTCAGCGCCACCCGCCGATGGCCATAGCGCGGATGCTCCAGCGCCACTTCGCGCACGTGTTTCCTCATGGCTTCTCCGGCCCCCTTCGGCTTGTATCGAATCGAAGTTCGCGGCGCTCCGGCCAACTCGCAAGCCCGTCTCTCGCTCACCTTCGGCCAGGTCTCTTTGATCCGGGCTACAGCTTCCCGCTTCTGCGGTAGCCCTACCATTTTTTTGCGTTCAGTTCCTTCAGGATCTGGTTGTCCAACATCGCGTCGGCCAAGGCTCGCTTGAGCCGCCCATTCTCTTGTTCGAGCTGGCGCAGTCGCTGCACTTCATCCCCGCTCATCCCGCCAAACTTCTTCTTCCAGCCGTAGTAGGTCTGCGGATGCACGCCGTGCTCCCGACAGAACTCCTCCACGCTCTTGTTCGTGCTCGCCCCAGCTTCCAGGATCCGCGCGATCTCTTCATTGCTGTACCGCTTCTTCTTCATTGATCTCTCCTTTCCTCTTGAAAGATCCTATGATTTCCGCTGGTACGATTTTAGGGCGTCAGGTCAGTCAGGTCAGTGACGGTTTTCCTGACGACGGCGAAACGCTTCCTCAATTGGGTACGAACATTAGAATCAACGGTGGCCATGGCGAGGTGGACTCCTGCGTCATGCGCGGAACCAGTGTTTGGTGTGCTCAAACGGTCGTTGTTCGCTTCAACACAGAAACGCGAGTCGTCATTCAGTTCTATCGAATCAATTGGCCCGTCGGCGGAGTGCCGTCTCTGTCAAGCACCGATCGCATCGATGACGTGACGGGAAACAACTACTATGCATTCCCTTCAATTGCCGTCAACAAAAACAACGATGTCATGCTTGGCTACAACCGGTTCAATCGAACTGAGTATGCTGGCGCGTTCTTTGCCTATCGGCGGGCAAGCGACCCGCCCGGAGGATACTTTTTCGACGTGCCGATCAAGGCGGGCGAAGACCCCTACGAGAAGGTCGTCAACGACGGCCGCAACCGTTGGGGTGATTACTCCACAACGGTTGTGGATCCTCTAGATGACACATCGTTCTGGACCTTGCAGGAATTTGCGGGAACCAAGTCCGATGCAGGGACTAGCCTTTGGGGTACCTATTGGACCAAAGTCAGCCTTCGCACCGGGATCTGCACGGTCCGGCTGGATCGTTCCGCAACAGACGTACCAGGCACTGCATCATCCTTCCGCGCAACGGTCACATCCTCGTTCCCGGATTGCTCTTATCTGACCTCGCCCAATGCATCCTGGATCCGGTCCCAATTGATTTCTTCATCAGGCACCACTTCCATCTATGAATTTCAGGTCAGTGCCAATCGACGCAACACTGCTCGAGCCGCAACGATTTCATTCGCCAGTGAAACCTTCCAGGTGCGGCAAGCCGCCAATCCCAATCCTCCTCCTGCCGAGCCTGTCTTGAGTGTTGTCAAGTTCGATGCACCAACTTCCGCTCGTGTGGGAGATTCCGTGCCCTTATCCGCAATGGTAAGAAATACAGGAACACGAGGCGCGGGTCGCTTTAGAATCGGCTTCTACCTTTCGCAGAAGCTTCCCGTTACAAATCGGGATACTTTCGCTGGTGTCGGGTGCCCGGTCAATCAGGGCCTGATTACCGACGCAGTGACTACCTGCAACGTCTCCTTTCAGCTCGACACTTCCCTGGCACCTGGTCAGTATTTCTTGGCAGCAATTGCCGATGACCGCGAAGAAGTCACGATGTTCGATCGCTCGCCATCGATTCGAGTTGCCGATTCTGGAACCCTTGTCGTGCAGCCTGCTGCCAACGCTCCTGCGATCACCGCCACGGGCGTGGTTCATGCCGCCACTGCAGTGGCGGGCGCCGTCAGCCCTGGTCAAATATTGGTGATCTATGGCAGCCGCCTCGGGCCTGCAAACCTCACCACTCTCGCCCTCGATGCGCAGGGACGCGTAACCTCAGTGCTTGCCGGCGCGAGGGTTTTCTTTGATGGCGTTCCCTCTCCCATGGTCTATGCATCAGCTGGGCAGTTGAGTGTGATCGTTCCTTACAGCGTCTCAGGCAAAACGAGCACTCAAGTTGTGGTCGACGTAAACGGAATCAAGTCCAACGCTTCCACACTTGCAGTCGTCGCTTCCGCTCCGGGCTTATTCAGTGTGGATTTCTCGGGCAAGAATCAGGTTGCCGCTTTAAACGAAGACGGCTCGGTCAACTCAGCCGCAAATCCAGTGGAGGCCGGCAAGCTCATCGTCCTCTATGGCACCGGAGCTGGCACCTTCCGTTCCAACCCTGTGGATGGCGCTGTGATTGGTGTGCCATTGCCGGAATTCCTCACGCCGCTCACGTTGGAAATTGGCGGTTCCCCCGCTGAAATCTTGTATGCCGGCCCAGCGCCAGGCTTGGTGAGTGGGGTGTTTCAGATCAACGCCCGGGTCCCTGCCTCCACACCGGCGGGAGCGCAAGTTCCGATTCGTGTGCTGAGTGCCACGACGGCTTCTCCTGTCGGCACGACGATTGCGGTCAAATAGAGGATTGCAATCCTCCTCTGCCTTTCGAGCCCTTCGGCATCGCAATTTTCAGTTGTTTGCCACCGGTCAGTTGGTTTCGATGACCGGCGCATGGGTTCAAAACACTGCTCTGAGCTGGCTCATGTATCGCCTCACGCATTCCGAGTGGATGCTTGGCATCATGAGCCTGTTCACCTCACTGCCCATGCTCCTCCTCGGTGTCGTGGGTGGCCTCGCTGCAGATCGCTTTCCCCGGCGCTCGATCCTTCTGGTAACCCAGACGGTCTTTCTGATCCAGGCCGCAGCTCTGGCGCTTCTCACCTGGCGAGGATGGATCGAAGTTTGGCACGTCTACGCACTGGGCCTTGTT
Source organism: Verrucomicrobiota bacterium (assembly GCA_016876055.1). Lineage (GTDB taxonomy): Bacteria > Verrucomicrobiota > Verrucomicrobiia > Methylacidiphilales > Verrucolacustridaceae > Verrucolacustris. The sequence goes on along the minus strand of VHDM01000054.1, from coordinate 429 downwards.
TTTGGTTTGGCGAACGTCTTCGACATCCCGGCCCGTCAGGCCATCCTGATGGAGATCTCCAGTCGTGAAGATCTGGTGAGCGCTGTCAGCGTCAACTCGATGATGTTCAACCTGGCTCGTATTGCCGGTCCTGCAGTGGGCGGGATGGCCGTTGCGATGCTTGGGGAAAGCGCCGCCTTCTCGCTCAACGCCGCCAGCTTTCTTGCCGTCATCGGCAGCCTCTGACCTTCCCCCTATTTCCGCACACACGATCATATAACTTCCCCTCGCTGGTTTGAAGCGGGGAGATGGGTTTGGGAAGAGGGGGTGACCTGACGCCCTAAAATCGTACCAGCGGAAATCATAGGATCTTTCAAGAGGAAAGGAGAGATCAATGAAGAAGAAGCGGTACAGCAATGAAGAGATCGCGCGGATCCTGGAAGCTGGGGC
>VHDM01000053.1 GCA_016876055.1 Verrucomicrobiota bacterium | reverse complement strand
TTTATCACAATCGCAATTCTTGCCAAGGAGTTGGGGCTGGGCAAAGCGACGGTTTCCCTGGCGTTGCGGGATGATCCCCGGATCCGAAAAGAGACGCGGGAACGGGTGCAGCGCCATGCCGATAAAAGGGGTTACGCGGCCAATCCCATGGTGGCCCATGTGATGAGCCAGCTGCGCTCAGCCAAGGTGAGCGCCTATCGGGCGACCGTGGCCCTGATCAATGTGGCCCCGCGCGAGGACGTCATCCGCACCAACGTGACCTTCCGCAACATCGCCGATGGATTTCGCAAGCGCGCCACCGGGCTGGGTTACGTGGTGGAGGAGCTGTGGATCGGGAACAAGATTTTCACCGAACCGGACAAGCTCAAAACCGTGTTTTATACGCGCAAGATCGAGGGCATGGCCTTTCTCGGGGTGGCAGAGCGGGCCCTTTTGCCTGAGCCGATCCACGCGTTGCTGGCCCGCAGTGTCTTCGTCGGGCTGGGGGTCCGGCTTATGCAGCCGCTGGTCCACTGCTGTGCCAACGACCAGTACGTCACGGCGATGACGGCCGTGCAAAAGCTGATGGGCAGCGGTTTTCCCCGGGTGGGGCTGGTGGTGTCCCGGGCGATCGACCGGCAGGTCGACGGCCGCTTCACGATGGGATTCCGGCGGGCCAAGGAGGACGCCGGCTGGAGAGCGGAGGCGGCAGCCGCCATGGTCTGGCCTTACCAGCCCAACGACAGGATCGGGTTTGGCCGATGGCTGGAGGAGGCCAAGCCTGACGCGTTGCTCTGCACCCATACCGAGCTGGCGGGATGGCTGACCTCCCCGACCCTGAGGGGGCGAAACATCGCGCTGGCCCATTTGGATTGGGATCCATCCATGGAGGGTTGGGCGGGCATGAACCAGCACAACGACCTGGTGGGGGTCTTCGGGGCGGAGTTGTTGACGGCCCACCTGGCACGACGGGATCTGGGATTGCCGCGGGCGGTCAAGACGATGCTGGTGGAGAGTGAGTGGGTGGAGGGCAGATCCCTGAGACCTGCGGAATTTTTGGTTTAGGCCGAGGGCTTTGCGTGAACGCAAAGGTGAACGTGACCAAAAGGAAGAATTGAGAATGGGTTCACCTCCACGGGTGCCGTTCACGAAGAAGGTTCGTCGTAAAAAGTGTCTTCACGGCACAACCTCCACCGGGATGCCAGGGCGGACGGCCCGGACCAGCTTGGTGGCGTTCCAGTTGGCGAGCCGGAAGCAGCCGTGGGAGCCGGTGCGGGAGATATCTTCCGGCTCAGGCGTGCCGTGGATGCCGTACCCCGGAAGGGAGAGACCGATCCAAGCGGTGCCGACAGGGCTATTGGGGCCGGGAGGAAGAATCAGCTTATGGGTGATGCCCTCCTGCTGGGCGGCGAGGGTGAGAACCTTGGGATCGAAGGTGTAGTTGGGGTTGGGGGCGATGTTGGCCACGGTGAGGGGCTGGTGGGGAACCTTGGTTTTGTCAGCGGCAATCGAGCAGGGGAAACAGGCCACGACCTTGTTGTTGGTGTCGAAAGCAAGGAGGGTGGTCTCGGCAATCATGATGACAATGCGGCCGACGGGAGGAAGTTTGCGGGTGCCCTCCAGATTGGGGAGGGTGAGCTGGGTGCCGGCGGGGAGATTGGTGACCGCCGGATTGAGCTGACGAAGAAAGGTCGGGGTGGAGTGGGACTTCTCGGCCAGCATTTCCCACGGATCGTGGTACTCAAGGGAGGCCAGCCGGCTCATCTCCAGGTAGCCTTTGGGACGGGGGACGATGCGGGCAAGGTCCTCGGCGGTGACGGTGTAGTCGATGTAGGCGTCGCCGGGCTTGCCGAGATTGAGGCGGGTCTCGATATCGAGTTCGCCGGTGGTGGCGAGAGCGCGGTGAATCTGGAACTGGGTGACGGCGCGTCGGCTGCGTTTGGCGAAGTGGCCGTCGATCGTGCCGCAGGAAAAGTTCAGCCGGTCGAGGAGCGCCTGCCAGCCGCCCATTTCGACGATGTCCTTGGGTCGGTCGGTGGCGATGGGTTGGGCGCGACGGATTTCCTTGCCGACGGGAGGTTCCGGCGGCCCGTCGGGGGTCGCCGGAACCGGGGAATTGTTGGTGGCAGGTTTAGTTGGGAAGGGGGCAGGAGACGAAACGACCGCGGGAGCGTCCGCTACTCTTTTTTTTTATCCGTCTCGGGGCCGGAAAAGACCTCGGCGTCGGGATATTTTTTGACGAGATCCCTGGCGCGTTCGGCCGGGGCGACGGGCTTGGGCTCGGGGAGCTTGAGAAGGCCGCGGTCGCGGAGGTAAAGGCCCACGCCGACCAAAACGAGGCTGGTGGCGACGGTCCAGACGAGAAGGTCGCGGGATGGGCCTCGTCTTGCCATGGGGATCAGTACACGTCCTTGAGGTAACGCTTGTCGGTTTTGGCGAGAGTGACGGAGACATACTCCTCGGCCTGCTCGGGGGTTTTGCCGCCGTGGAGGGCCGCGATTTTAAGGAGGGCTTGATGGACGTCTTTGGCCATGCGTTTGGCGTCGCCGCAGACGTAGAAGTAGGCGCCTTGGTCCAGCCAGCGCCAGAGCTCGGCCCCTTCCTGTTCCATGCGGTGCTGGACGTAGATCTTCTCGGCCTGGTCGCGGGAGAAGGCGGTGGAGAGTTTGTGGAGGTGGCCGGCTTTTTGGGCGGCGCCGAACTCCTCGCCGTAGAGAAAATCGGTGGCGGCGTGCTGGTCGCCGAAGAAGAGCCAGTTACGGCCGGTGTGGCCGTGTTTGGCGCGGTGCTGGAGGAAGGCGCGGAAGGGGGCGATGCCGGTGCCGGGGCCGACCATGATGGCATCGCGGTCCGGGGCGGGGAGATGGAAGTGGCGGGTGGGTTGAACATACACGGGAACGGAGGCGGCTTGGGTGAGGCCGGCCAAATAGCCGGAGGCGAGGCCCTGTTTAGGGCGGCCGTGGGTGGTGTACTGGACGACGGCGACGGTGAGGTGGACCTCGCCGGGACGGTGGTCGGGCGAGGAGGCGATGGAGTAGAGGCGGGGGGCGATCTTGTTGAGGAGGCCGGGCAATTCGGCGGGGTCGAACTTCACCCCGGGGGCGTCGTTGATGACGTCGACGACATCGCGGTCGAGAACGTACTCCTCGAGCCGCTTTTCGTCGGCGCAGAGGGCCTGGAATTTGTCCCGGGCCGGGCCGGCGGCCTTGTCGGCGACGGCTTTGACGAACTTTTTGCCGACGCGGTTCAGGATGACGGTGGCGGCGAGGATTTCCCGGAGGGAGGTGTCACCGGTGAGGCCGAGTTTCTGGAGGAATTCGTCGACGAGGTGGTCGGGGTTGCGGGGGACGACGCCGAGGGAGTCGCCGCAGACGTAGGTGGGGCCGGCGGAGCCGAGTTCGATGACGATGTGACGGGTGTCCTTGGCCGAGCCTTTTTTATTCAGGTGGGCGTTTTCGCGCAGGCGGGAGGCGAAGGGATGGTTGCGGTTAAACGGGGAGGCGGGGGCCTGGGTGGCCGGGGCGGTCGCGGACATGGGGGCGGTCAGGCGTGATCGTTGCCGATGGAGCCGGTGGGGCAGATGTCGAGGGCGCGTTGGGCGGCGTCGAGCTCCTCCGGGGTCTCGGGCTGTTTGAAGAAATAGACGTAGGTTTGGTCCTCGTTGTATTGGAGAAGCTTGGGGGCCTCCTCGAGGCAGACGTGGCAGGGGGTGCAGGAGTCGTCCACGTACCATTTGCCGGGAACGTTCTCTTTGAGGATGCGGGTTTTGTCGGCCATTGCGAAGGAAGATAGAGGAATTCAGCGCTCGGGCAATCTTTAGGAGGCTAAAGACCGTAGGGGTCAAGAGGTTAAGGGGGTCGTGCTTTCCAGGGCTTTCCCTTTTCACCACTGGAATCCCGGCGGGTTTGCTCCGGGCATCTTTTTAAAATGGAACCGTGCAAAATAAGTGCGTGCCCGGGGCGGGGGTCGAACCCGCACGGGGATTTCTCCCCAAGGGATTTTAAGTCCCTTGTGTCTGCCATTCCACCACCCGGGCTGGCGGGAGCATCTTGGGCCGATTGGGCGGGAGGATAAAGGAGGATGAGGGCTAGGCTGCGGAGAGAATTTTTTGCAGGCCGGTGGGGAGATCCACGGAGGGTTTCCAGCCAGTGGCGCGAAGTTTTTCGATGGAGGCGGAGGAGTGGAGCAGATCGCCCGGCCGCGCGGGGGCGTGCCGGATGGCGGAGCGGCGGCCGGTGAGGGCGAGGACGAGTTCGGCCAGACGCAGAACCGAGACGGAGTGGCCGGAGGCGACATTGTAGACCCCCGACAACGAGGGAGAGAGGGCGGCGTGTTCGAGGGCGGCAGTGACGTCATCAACAAAAACGAAGTCGCGGGTTTGTTGGCCATCACCGAAAATGGTGAGGGGGGAGCCGATGCGGGCGGCCTCGAGGAATTGAGGGACGGCGGCGGCGTAGGGCCCGCGGGGATCCTGGCGGGGGCCGTAGACGTTGAAAAAGCGGAGGGCGACCGCCGGGAGCTTGGCTGCGGCACAAAGTTTTTCCCCGGCGAGTTTGGACTCGGCGTAAGGGCTGGCGGGAGCAACGGGGGAGGTTTCCGTTTTTGGCATGGTCGGTTCGTTCCCATAAACGGCACAGGAACTGGCAAGGACAAGCCGGCGGGCGCCGGCCTGGGCGGCGGCGGCGAGGACGCGGCGAGTCCCTTCCACGTTGATTTCCTGGCAGCGGGCGGGATGGGAGACGGATTCGGGAACACTGACAAGGGCGGCGAGGTGAAACACATGGGTGGCGCCGGCACAGGCCTCGGCCAGCGGGGCGGGATCGAGGATGGAGCCATGAAGAAAAGTGCCGTTGAGCCCGGCGAGGTTCTCCTTTTTTCCGGAAGAGAGATTGTCGAGGACGGTGACCGGCCCGCGGGCGGAGAGCCGGCGGAGCAGATGGCTGCCGATGAAGCCGGCGCCGCCCGTGACGAGGAATTTCATGGGGCGAGCCTACCGCGACCCTCCTTCGCGGCTAGCCCGCTGCGCGGCGCAGCGATGGAGGGGGAGGGCGCGAAGGAGGTTTCCTGAAGGTGCCTGCCAGCGGGAATTGAGGTGACGAGGAGAGGTGGCGGGCAACAGGCTGGAGGGGGTTGGAGGTTTGTGCCGGAAGGCTTGGACCTGGGGCAGGAAAAACGGGTTGAGGAGGAGTCATCCTTCTGGGATAAACGGAGGATGCAGAAGTTGGTCTGGCTTTTGGTTTTGGTCACCGGGTTCATTTTGGCCGGGTGTGGTAAAAAATCGGAATCGGCGCCCCAAGCCGCGGGGGAAACGGCGGCTAAAAGAACGGACGACCTGCCCAAGGACGCGGAAGAGAGATACAAAGTGGCCTACATCCGTTCGGCCCAGGCCTTTTCCCGCAACGATCTGGACGCGGCGCTGGAACTGCTCGCCGTGGCGGAGGAGGCCAAACCGGCCCAAGCCAACACCGCGAATCTGCGGGGAGCGCTCTTCACCCGGAAGCGGGATTGGCCCAAGGCCCAAGCGGCTTTTGAGGAGGCCCTCAAGCTCCAACCGGACTTGCCGATGGCCCAGTTCAATTTGGGCGAGGTGTTTTTCCTCAACGGAAATTACCCGGAGGCCCGGGAGCGGTTCCAGATTTTCGTCAACAGCCAGCCGAAAAACGACCTGGGGCTCTACAAGATTTTCCTGTGCGACCTGCTGGGGAAGGACCAAGCCAAGGCGCAGAGTTTTCTCAATTCGCTGCAACCCGATCCGAACAGCCCGGTGTATTATTTTGCCAAGGCGGCCGAGGCTTTTGTGAAACAAGACCAGGCGGCGGCGATGGAATTTGTGGGATCCGCGTACCGGATCTACCCGCCCGAGGCCAACGCCACTTTTGCGGATTCCTTGGTCGAGAAAGGTTATCTCACCGGGGAGCAGGCGGGAAAAATCCCGGAAGACGACGGAAAGGCTAACATCACCGAACTGCAGACTCTTTTGCCCGGCGTGAAGAAGGAAGAGGATAAAAAGTCGGACAGTCTTCTTCCGGCGAAGCGCTAGTTTTTCACGCCTCCCCGGAAATACGGCTCCGGATTCGATTCATCGCCCAGGCGGCGTGTTCCCGCACCAAGGCATCCCCGTCCCGGGAGGCTGATTCCAGCGCGGGCAGATCGGCAGCGTCTCCGATATTGCCCAGAACCACGCTGACGTTGCGGAGCCAGCGGTTGCGCTTGAGCCGAAACACCGGCGTGCCCCGGAATTCCGAGCGGAAGCGGGCATCGTCCCAGGCGAGCATGTCGCGAAGATCGGGCCGGGGCCGGGGCGTGAGCTTGATCTCCCGGGCGTTCTGGGCGTGGCGGTTCCAGGGGCAGACCTCGAGGCATTCATCGCAGCCAAACAGGCGGTCCCCGACGAGCGGACGGAACTCTTCCGGGATGGCCCCAGGGTATTCAATGGTCAGATAGGCTAAACAACGACGGGCGTCCAAGACGTAGGGTTGGGGAAAAGCCCGGGTGGGGCAGGCATCCAGGCAGCGGGTGCAGGTGCCACAATGGTCGGAACCCGGGGGATCGGCAGAAATTTTCAGATCGGTCAGCAAGCAGCCAAGGAGCAGCCAAGGGCCGTGTTCGCGGTGGATGAGCAGGGTGTTTTTTCCCTGCCACCCGATGCCCGCGAGGGCGGCGAGGGGTTTTTCCAGGAGCGGCGAGGTGTCGACGCAGATGCGGGAGGTGCCCCCCCAGGTGGTGAGAGTGTCCCGGGCCAGGGCTTGCAGTTTTTCGCGAAGGACCTCGTGATAATCGGATCCCTGCGCGTAGGCGGCGATCCGGCCGCGGCGGAGCGGTGGGGCGGTTTGGCGGCTGGAGACACCGGCCACAAGGATGGTGCGCGCGGTGGGGTCGTAGCGGTGCGGATCGGCGCGGGTGTCCGGAGCGCGCTCCAGCCAGTTCATTTCTCCCTGGAAGGAGCGGGCGAGCCAGGCATGGAGATCGTCGGCGTGGGCGGGAGCGCGGGCGGGGGCGATCCCCAAGGCGTCGAAGCCGAGCTGGGCGGCGGTTTGGCGAAGGATTGCGGCGGCGTTTAGCGGGACCACGGGGCGGGCAGTTTTTGCCGAATGGTGCCGACCACCTCGTCGGGCTTGAGGCGGGCGACCTCGATCCGGATTTCACTTTCCTCGTACCCCGGGGCCCGCTGGGCAAGCTGGGCCGCCAGCGTCTCTTCGGGAGATTTTCCGAACAGCAGGGGCCGGTTTTGGGAGGAACGGAGCCGGCGGGCCAAGGCGGCGGGATCCGCCTGGAGATAAACGCGGAGTCCGGTGGCGGCCATGGTTTGGCGGTTGGCTTCGCGCAGGACGATGCCGCCCCCGCACGAGATGACAGACGCGGGGCCGGTGGCAA
>VHDM01000052.1 GCA_016876055.1 Verrucomicrobiota bacterium | reverse complement strand
CCGCCCGAACCTCATCCTCATCCTTCCACCTAATCCCTATCCGGCTTCCTCAATAGCCTTAAGGCAGTAATACTTCACCGCCTCACTCATCGGAGGTTGGAGGCTCTCCAGATCCCTCCGGTTACACCAACGAATGTCGTGATGTTCCCCAGCGGCCAGGGTCACCTTCCCTGATTTCGGTCGGGCCAGAAAGATGATCCCAATGTGCTCATGGGTCGGGCTCACCCGGTGGATATCCAAAAACCTTGGACGGACCAGCGCCTTAGTGCCGGGCCCGGTGGTCGGTGGCCGTTCCCCGATCAGCTCAATCTCTAGTCCACACTCCTCCCTCGCCTCGCGGTACGCCGCCTGTTCGGGATCCTCATCCAGCTCGATGTGGCCCCCGATCGGTAGCCATGCATCCAGCTTCTTGTGGTGAATCAGCAAAACCTTACCGTCTTGGACGATGAAAAGGCTGACCGTGAAATCGATCTTCTCGTGGATGTGAGGCATAAGAATCACCTACGCTAACGCCTTACAAAAAGTCCACGATCTCCCTTTATTCAAAATTTTGACCTCTGACCCCAAAGCTTCTTTTTTTGCCTTATAAGCCACTGCTTCCCAATGTTTTGGATGACCTCTGACCCCAAACCCTATTTTTTAGCCTTTTTTTTAGTCTAGTTTGAAACACTCATGGATTCCCTGACCCAAATCGCCCTCGGGGCATGTGTCACCGCTGCCTTGGTCCCGCCGGGACAACGGCGGAAGGCCGCCGCCCTTGGGGCTTTTCTCGGCACGCTCCCCGATCTGGATGTGTTCCTGAACTACGGCGGCCCGGTCGAAAACTTCACCATGCACCGCGGCTTCAGTCATTCCCTCTTCGTCCTCGCCGGGGTCGGCACCCTCCTCTGGCTGGTTCTGCGCCGTTGGTGGAAACCAGTGCGAGAACATCCGCGCTCATGGCTGGCCGCCATCCTCGCGGCCCTGCTCACGCACCCGCTGCTCGACGCCCATACCGCCTACGGAACCCAACTCTTTTGGCCCATTCCCTCTCCTCCCGTGGCCTGGGCAACCCTGTTCATCATCGATCCGCTCTACACCCTGCCTCTTCTCATCGGCCTGATCGCCGTACTCATCCGCCCCGCCTCAAAGATCACCGGTCGCTTTCTGATGGCTGGCCTGCTGCTCAGCACGCTTTACCTCGGCTGGTCGTGGATCGCCCAAGGAATGGTCGCGCACCACGCCCGCCAGTCGCTCGCCGCCCAAGGACTCTCCGCACCCCGGATGTTCATCACTCCCTCTCCCCTTAACACCCTGCTGTGGCGGGTGGTCGCCCGCACCGAGAACGGATACTTCGAAGGTTTTGATTCTCTGGTGGCCGACGATGGCCCGATCCGCTTCACCTTCCATCCCTCGGACGACCCAGCCATGGCCGCCGCCTCTGTCGACGTTCCCGCCGCCCGCCGGCTCCAGTGGTTCGCCGACGGTTTTGTCAGCGCGAACGTCGTGGACGGAACCCTCATCATCACCGATCTCCGCATGGGTGCCGGGGACAACTACATCTTCCGACACGCCGTCGCCCGGTACGGCAACCCCCATTGGCAACTCATCCCCGCTGAACGCCTCCCCATGCTCTCACGCTCCGGAATCCTCTCCGCCACTTGGGAAAGAATCTGGTCGGCCGAGCCGAATCTTTGATTACTTTCGGGAAGTAGTTCGTTTCTGGATCGCCATGAAGACAGCCTCGCCGGTGCTGGGAGAGGTCAACTCCACCGGACCCTCACCTCCAAACCCTGCCACCGCGTCCTTGATCGCTTCCCGCACGCTGATCGCCAGCATCAGCGGCGGTTCCCCCACCGCCTTGGAACCCTTCACCGCCGCCGTTGGCCCGGTCGGACCGTCATAGAACTTCACCCGGAAATCCTTGGGCACATCGCCGATGGCCGGGATCTTGTAGGTGTCGGGCGAGTGGGTCAGCAGCCGCCCCTCCGCATTCCAAACCAGTTGCTCGGTCGTCAGCCAGCCCATCCCCTGCACAAACCCTCCCTCAATCTGCCCCCGGTTCACCCCCTCGTTGATCGATTTCCCCACGTCATGGAGGATGTCCACCCGCCGCACCCGCGTGAACCCGGTGAAGCCGTCCACCTCCACCTCGGTCACCGCTGCCCCCACCGCAAAATAATAGAACGGACGGCCAAACCCCTTAGCCCGGTCCCAGTGAATCTCCGGCGTCCGGTAGTAACCGGTGGCCGAAAGCGAAACCCGCTGGGCAATCGCCGCTGCCGCCACATGATCAAACTCCACCCAGCTCGACCCGGCTCCCACCTTGCCGTCGCGAAACTCGACCTTCTTCGGGTCATCCAACTTTAACAGCCCCGCCGCCACCGGCCGCATCCGCTCCTTCAGCGTCTCCAACGCGTTCCGGACCGCCGCCCCGTTCAGGTCAGTCCCCGAGGAGGCGGCCGTGGCCGAGGTGTTGGGCACCTTGTCGGTGGATGTGGTCATCACCCGCACCTGCTCCGCCGACAACCCTAATTCATGACACGCAATCGTCCGGATGTTGGTGTGGATCCCCTGCCCCATCTCCGTTCCCCCATGGTTCACCTGCACCGACCCATCCTTGTAGATGTGCACCAAGGCCCCAGCTTGGTTGTACATCGTCAGCGTAAAGGAAATCCCGAACATTACCGGCGTCATCCCGATCCCCCGCTTGTGCATCGGATTCTTCGAATTCCACGCCGCGATCTCCTTCCGCCGCTTCGCCACCTCGGCATCGGCCTGCAACTGCTTCCAGATCCGACTGATGCGGTCATCCTCCACCCCTTGGCCGTAATGCGTGGTCATGCTCTCGCCGGAACCGCGGTAGAAGTTCCGCTCCCGCACAGTCTCGGGCGAAAGTTTCAGCGACCGGGCGATCCGATCCATGATCTCCTCGATCACCAGCATCCCCTGCGGACCACCGAATCCACGAAAGGCGGTGTTGGAAACCAGGTTCGTCTTGGCCACCCGGCCGCTGACCTCCACGTCCCGGATGAAATAACAGTTGTTGGAGTGGAACATCGCCCGGTCCGTCACCGGCGTGGAAAGGTCGAGCGACCAGCCTCCGTTGGAGAAGAGCTCAAGCTTCATCGCGGTCAACACCCCCTGCTGGTCGTAGCCCGCCTCGAACTTCGCCAGAAACGGGTGCCGTTTTCCGGTGAACACCATGTCTTGGTCGCGATTGAACCGGACCCGGACCGGCCGGCCGGTCTTCATCGCCGCCAGCGCCGCCAAAGCCGCCGGTCCCGCTGCCTGGGTCTCCTTCCCGCCAAAACCCCCACCCATCCGCGGCACGGTCACCACCACTTTGTTGGCCGGGATAGCTAGAATGTGTGCCAGACACTGCTGCACCTCGGTCGGATGCTGGGTGGAGGAAGTGATTTGCACGGCCCCGTCCTCTCCCGGTTCGGCGAACGCCGCGTTCATCTCCAAATAGAAATGCTCCTGTCCGCCGAAGCTGAAGGTTCCCTTCATGGTCTTGGGGGCCGCCTTTAACCCCTTCGCCGCATCCCCCCGGCGCATGAAGTTGGGCGAGGTGTGGTAGCTGCCGGCCTGGATGGCCTCCTCCACCGTCAGGATCGGCTTCTGCTTCTCGTACTCCACCACCACCTTGGCGGCCGCCTCCCGGCAAATCTCCGCCGTCTCCCCCACCACCAGCGCCACCAGCTGACCGTGGAAACAGACCTCCTTATCGGCAAAGAGCGGCTCGTCGTGGACGACCGGCCCCGTGTCGTTCAACCCGGGCACATCCTCCGCCATCAACACCGCCCGCACTCCCGGCACCTTCCGCGCCTCGGTGGCGTCCCGCCGCTTGATCCGGGCCTTGGCGTGCGGCGAGGTAACGTACCAAACCTCCAGCGCGTTCTCCCGCCGTAGCGAGACATCATCAGCATAGACCGCGTCCCCGGAGACATGTTTGTGCCCACTCTCGTGCGGGGGCGGCAGGGTCTTGGGTTCGGCAGCCGACGGCAGGGCCGCGTCGTAATCGATTCCGTCGCTCTCCCCCGCAAAGAACTTCCGTAACAGCGAAACCAGCACGCCCGATCGGTACTCCTTGGTCCCCCGCGCATCCGTGAGCGGATTAAACTCCGTCGCCAAAATCTTGCAGGCCGCTTCCAGCGTCTTCGCATCCCAAAGTTTGCCCACCAGCGCCTTCTCGGTCTTTTTCGCCCGGATCGGGGTCGCCGCTACCCCCCCGAAAGCCAGCCTCGCTGCTTCCACCTTCCCGCCCTTGCCCAGATGAACCACGAAACAGGCCGAGACCGTGCTGATGTCCATCTCCCGCCGCTTCGAAACCTTGTACCACTCTTGTAGCACCCTTCCGCCGGGTTTGCCCAAAGGAAGGGGCACGATGACCTCCTGCAAAATCTCTCCGGCCTTCAGACATGTCTTACGGTAACCGACAAAAAACTCATCGATGGCAACTTTCCTCCCCCCCTTGGCCGAGGCGCAGACGATCGTTGCCCCATGCGCCAAGAGGATGGGAGCGGTGTCTCCGATCGGGGAGGCTGTGACGAGGTTTCCTCCCAAGGTGGCCCGGTTGCGGATCTGCCGGGAGCCGAACACCCACAGCATCCGCGCCCATTCGGGAAAATCCTTTTCCACCGCCTCAGCCAGATCGGTGAGCTTGAGGCCGGCCCCTAGATGCCACCCATCCTTGGTCTTCTTGGCCTTGGCCAACTCCGCCACTGCCTCAATCGAAACCAAAATGGGAAACTTTTTGAATCGCTTGGCAATCTCCACGCCCATCTCCGTGGCCCCGGCAATCAGCCGCGCCCCGGGATGCTGCTTCATGATCGAGAAGAGCTCTCTCAACGCGCTGGGCCGGAAAAACTTTTCCCCGTTCTGCTGGTACTCGAGGCCTTTGAGTCGGACGGGTGCTTTGGCGAGCGAGCGGTCAAACCGGTCGGCCCTATTCTTCTTCCTCTCCTTCAGCGAGACCAATGCCGCATCCCGGATCGGACGGTAGCCGGTGCAGCGGCACAGGTTTCCGCATAGCTGGTCGTCCAGTTTCCACTCCCGGTCCATGTCCTTGCGGTAGTACCCCTCAAACATCGACATGATGAAACCCGGGGTGCAATAGCCGCACTGGGAACCATGGTGCGCCGTCATCGCCGCCTGCACCGGGTGCGGACAGCCGTTTTCCAACCCCTCCACCGTTACGACCTCCCGCCCGGCCATCAGGATCAACGGAGTCAGGCAGCTGTTGATCGAACGATAGGTGGGTTTCCCGTTGGCATCCGTCTCCGCCACCGCCACCGAACAGGCTCCGCAATCCCCTTCCGAGCAACCCTCCTTGGAACCAGTCCGGCCGCTCGCCCGCAGCCAATCCAACAGGGTGAGATTCGGGGAAACCCCCTCTATCCGCACCGCTTCCCCATTCAACCGAAACTCAAACCCATCCGCCATTCTTCTTACTCTACACCCTGTCCTCCTCTTCCACCACCGCCCGTTTCCCCCCTCCCACCTTCCCACCCCAATCTCCCCGTTTTGCCAACTTTGGGGTCAGAGGTCTTGCAACTGATTGCATTGTAAGGCTTTGCAGCTAGGTTTTAAAGGCTTTGGGGTCAGAGGTCAGAATTTGACCGAAAAACGGTTATCGTGATTTTTAAGAATTTAATTTTCCAACGGTTTTCCGCGCAAAAGGGCTTCCCGGATCATTTTTTCCTCAAGCTCCGAGCCTCCAGCCTCGAGTAATTGATCCCAGTTCTGAGGTCGCGGCCATGGGGGACTTTCCAAAGGAACGCTGTGGCCATTCTTTTGCCCTAAGCTGGACCACTCCCATTTTTCACAACGATCCACCAGGTTTGCACGCACGGGATTTCGCTCGATGTAGCGGGTTACGATCCAAAAAACCTGGTTGGGTTTGACCCAATGGGATCGGTAACGACTCTGATAAACCGCGCCCTTCCCAACAGAATCATGATTCAATCGCCAGCGAATCGCATGGGTGGCTCCCAGCCATTGCATTCCCCGAATAAACGTTTTTCGATCTCCGCCGCTGGCCAGCAAATGCCAATGGTTGGGCATAAGGCAAAAGGCATAGATCTTCAGCGGGTATTTTTCTAGGGCTTCTAACAGGGTTTTGATCCAACAGAGGTAATCGGATCGTGTTTGAAAAAGTAGCCGGCTTTCCGTAGCGCGATTACAGACATGATAAATCCGGCCATCCGCAATGTTTCGAGGCTTCCTTGGCATAAAGGATTAGACTTCGATTTCAGGAAAAAGATGCGGTCTTTTTTCAATTTGGGGTCAGAGGTCATGGAAGTTTGTAAGCAATAGGAGTTTATACGCCCGTTTTTTAGGCGTTGGGGTCAGAGGTCAAAAATAGGGCTAGGAGAGTAGGTCCAGCAGGCCGGAGATCGGGGGGGACTTGCCCTCTTTCAGGCAGAAGGCCTCGATCACGGCGGCTTTTTTGCCCCAGCGCTTGGCCGCCCGACGGAACTTGTCCAGCAGGACGGGTTCCGCCTCATGACGGCGCCGCCGATGACCCAGCGGATACTCCACCTCCACCCTGCGGGTGGCGGTCCCGTTTTTGAAAAAGACCTGCACGGCGTTGCCAATCGACCGCTTGGCCGGATCCAGATAGTCCCGGGTGAACGCCGGTACCTCGACCACCTTCATTTTCTGACGCAACTGGTCGATCCGTGGATCCGCCGCAATCTTTTCCCCGTAATGCTCCGCCGTCAGCTCCCCGAAGATCAGCCCAATCGCCGTCATGTACTGCAGACAGTGGTCGCGGTCGGCCGGATTATGAAGCGGGCCCTTCTTGTCGATGATCCGTACGGCCGACTCTTGGGTGCCGATCTCCACCCTCTGAATCTCATCGAACTTTCCCTTCACCTCCGGATGCAGCTCCAAGGCCGCCTCCACCGCCGTCTGCGCATGGAACTCGGCCGGGAACGACACCTTGAACAGTACATGCTCCATGACGTAGCTACCCAGCTCCCGCGCGAGCACGATCTCCTTACCCCGAAACAACGCATCCTGAAATCCCCAGGTTTTGGCGGTCAGCACCGACGGATATCCCATCTCGTTCCGCTTGGCGTTAAGGGCATGCCAAACGCCCCGGCTGGTCGCATCCCCCGCCGCCCACGACTTCCGTGATCCGGTGTTCGGTGCATGCCGATACGTCCGCAGCGCCCCACCATCCGCCCACGCATTGCTCAAGGCCGAGAGCATCTGCTCCCGGTTGGCTCCAAGAAGCTTGGCCGCGACCGCCGTGGACGCGATCCGCACCAGGAGCACATGATCCAGCCCCACCCGGTTGAAACCATTCTCCAGGGCCAACACTCCCTGAACTTCATAGGCTCGGATGGCCGCATCCAACACCTGCTTGAGGGAAACCTTCTTCCCGTTTCGATCCAGGTAGTCCGCCACGGCAAGAATCGAGCCGAAATTGTCGGAGGGATGTCCCCACTCCGCCGCCAGCCACGTATCATTAAAATCCAGCCAGCGGATCAGCGTGCCGATATGAAAGGCGGCCCGCACCGGATCCAGCTTCTCCCCTGTGCCCGGCGCCGGGGTCCCCTTCTTCATCTCCGCCCCCGGGACCACCGGGCCGATCAGCTTGGTGCAGGCCTTATGCCCCAAGGCCAAGGCCGCGCAGCCGAGACTGTCCAACAGACACCAGCGGGCCGTGCGGAACGCTTCGGCACTCCCCGCCGG
>VHDM01000051.1 GCA_016876055.1 Verrucomicrobiota bacterium | reverse complement strand
CTCGTGAGCAAGCAGATTAAACGGGGTGACAACGTAGCCAGCGGCCATGACCGACAAAAAAAGCCGTGAGGTCTGAAGGCCGTTTTGCAAATACAAGCCGATGTGGGCCCCTCTTGGAATTCCGAGCTCAGCCAACAAACCCGCAAGCTGACGCGTCTGCAGCTCAAACTCACCGTAGCTGATGCTGTGACGGGACTCCGGAGCAATCAAAAACGTGGCATGGGGCTGGAGTCGGGCCCAGTGCACAGCACTGTCCCTGAGTGTGTTCATTGCTAATGTCCGAATTTCTCGAAATAGTTATCGAGCAGGCTCTCCACCGTGGGAATTTTCTCCGTAATCGGCCGAACGATTCGAGTGGTATTCATGTAATGCCGATAATGCACATTTTCCGAAAAACTGTTCTTGCCCCAGGTACCGCAGCCCATCGACAAGGAAAACGGCAGGCCATTGTCAAAGCTTCCGCCGGTCGCGATGGCATGAGCCTGATTGATAATGACGCGCGCCACGGGAAGGCGCTCAGCCATCAGGGCAGCGCGTGACTCAAGAACAGGGCCCGAGGCTGCGGTATGGAGTCCCACCGAATGTCCTGCGCCTTGGTAGGCATAAATCCGGGCGACCCGCTCGATGGCTTGCTGAAAATCGGCCGCCCGCCACACCGTGAGCACTGGGCACAGCTTCTCTCCACTAAAAGGATGATCGGGCCCCTCGGAGCTTTCATGCACCATCAAAAACCGAGCCGTTTGAGCGGCAGGGGATTGCAAGCCGGCGATCTGAGCAATCTCCGCTGCTGATTTTGCTGTTACTCGTGGGGAGAGTTTTCCCTCGGGAAACATCACGCGCTGAAGCCGGGCCTGATCACCCGCATCAAGCACTACCCCGCCCGCGCGATCAAAAGCTGCCATCGCTGCAGCATAGGCCGATTCGATAATTACAACACCATTTTCGCTTGAACAACTCGTGGCATGGTCAAATGTTTTGGATCGGCAGATTTTCGCAGCAGCGTTCTCAAAATCGGCGAATTCATCAATGATGACCGCTACATTCCCGGCTCCGACGCCCAGCGCTGGTGTGCCGCTCGAGTAGGCGGCTCGAATGTTGGATTGCGAGCCCGTCGCCACGACGAGATCGACGCTCCGCAAAAGCATCTGAGTCGTTTCCTTGGAGATCGGCTCGGGCAGCATTTGAACAAGATCTACGGGGGCCCCTACTTTCTTCAGCTGCGCATGCACATACTCCAGAAGCTGTTTGCAAGTCGACGCGCCCTTGGGTGACGGCGCCAAAATAATCGCATTTCGACACTTCAGCGCATTTAGAATCTTGTTGATCGGCGTCGCACCAGGGTTGGTGGAGGGCGTAATGGCGGCAACAACGCCGACCGGACGAGCCACCTCGGTGATGCCGAGCTCACGATCCTCGCGCACCACCCCCACGGTCTGGGCCGCCTTCAGATCACGCAAAAGCCCCAGAGTCTTGCGAAAATTCTTTGCGATTTTGTCGTCAATATCGCCCAAACCAGTATCGCGAACCGCCATCTCAGCCAGCGTCCGGTTTCGGGCCGGCTCCAAGATCGCCCAAGCCACGGACGACACCATGAGATCAACTTGTTGCTGTGTGTATCCATCAATCTGACTTTGCGCGACACGGGCTCGCGCCACGAGTTGCTCAACCATAAAGCTTCTCGATCAATCTGCCTTGATGCCGGCATCTTTGGCGAGCTTTGCCCATTTCACAATCTCTGCCTTAACGATGCGCTCGAGGTCAGCAGGCGAACCACCCACCGCCTCCGCCCCCTGCTGCATGAATTTCTCGCGAACGTCGGCTTGAGCACACGCAAAGACCGCAGCTTTATGCAGACGGTCAATAATCGGCGCCGGCGTCTTGGCGGGCGCAAACATGGCGTACCATGAGTCCACCTCAAAACCGGGGAATCCCTGCTCGGCCATGGTGGGAACGTCCGCAAAGCCCGCCGCCCGCTTCAATGTCGAGACCGCAATGGGCCGCAGCTTTCCACTTTTCACCTGCGCTGCTGCTGCGGGAATCGAGACCCAGAGCAGGCTCATATGATTCGCGAGCACATCTGCAACTGCCGGCCCTCCGCCCCGGTAGGGCACGTGGGTCATTTGTACGCCAGCTGTCAGGGCCATGAGCTCCCCTGCAAGATGTCCCGGCGTGCCATTGCCCACCGAGGCGTACAGCACCGTCCCCGGTTTTGATCGGGCCAGCTTCACGACATCTTGCGCATTTCGCACTGGATAGTCGGGATGGGCCACCAGAATTTGTGGCAGTGAGGCCACCTGCGAAATTGCAACAAAATCACGCTCAGTATTAAAGGGCAGTGTTGGATAGATAGCCGCATTGATGGTGTGCGACGACAGCGTGAACAGGACGGTGTAGCCATCGGCAGCTGACTTCGCCACCACATCCGTTCCGATCGATCCCCCCGCACCGCCACGGTTTTCGATGATGACCTGCTGGCCCAGACTCTCGGCGATTCGGGTCTGCGCGATGCGGGCAATGACATCGGTGCCTCCGCCCGGAGGATAGGGCACCACAAATCGTACTGGACGGCTCGGATAGTTGGCCTGCCCAAGGGCCCCGACCCCGGGAAGAAGTCCCAATGTCGCTCCGGCGGCCGCACTTTTCAACAGACTGCGACGTTGTTTGAACATAAAGGGCTCCCAGAATGAGGTGATATCGAAAAAATCAAACGAAGTCTTTGTATTTCTCCAAAAATCGAACAGGCTTGCTGAGCGCATCTCTGCGAAAAGGATCACCCAGCTCACGCGTACACATAATCTCAATGACACAAGTCTTGCCGAGATTCATCTGTAGGTCCACTGCTTTTTTCAGGGCCGGGCCAACATTCTCGAGCTGATCCACAACGATCGCTTCAGCGCCCATGGATTTCGCAATGCCTGCAAAGCTGGGGCTTTCGAGCTCACCCGCAACAAAACGTCGGTTGTAGAAGTCCACCTGATTTTTCTTCTCGGCACCCCATTGACGGTTGTGAAACACCACAGCAGTCACCGGAATATCATGGCGAACAGCCGTCATCACTTCCACCATGCTCATCGCCCATGCGCCATCACCGGCATAAGCGATCGCGGGCCGATCCGGGGCGGCACACTTGGCTCCGATCATGGTCGGCAGCGCGTAGCCGCAATTGCCAAAACTCATTGGCGCAAAGAAGCTTCGAGGCTCTTCAAACCGAAGATAACTATTTGCGACCGAATTGATATTGCCGATATCAGTCGACACCATGACCCGCGGCGGCATCGCTTTCTCCAATTCACGTAAGACTTGCCGAGGATGCAGGTAGACACCACCATTAAAAGTCCGCTCTTTCTTGGCCTCCTCAATCATGTCGAGACTAAACGCATCACGCTCATGGGTCCACTCAGTGAGTTCCTTCTCCCAGGCGTCTTTTTCGGCCTTGATTTTCGCTGCCCGCTCTGCTTTGGTTGCGTCACAGGCCAGGCTGCTATTGGCCAGTCGGGCTACGATCGCTTTGGCCACGGCCTTTGCATCTCCGTGAATGCCCACATTGATTTTCTTGACTAGACCGAGATTCGTGTGATCGGCTTCTACTTGGATGATCTTGGCTTCTTTTGGCCAATAATCCATGCCATGCTGGGGCAGCGTGCCGAATGGACCCATCCGGGATCCCAACGCCACCACCACGTCGGCCTGGGCAATCAGTTTCATTGCCGCTTTCGAGCCCTGATAGCCCAAGGGCCCCGCCCAGAGGGGGTGGCTCGCAGGAAAAGCGTCGTTCCGCAAGTATCCGATCACCACTGGAGCGCCCAGCCGTTCGGCCAGCTGTTGGCACTCCTTGACCGCATCTCCCATGACCACCCCGCCGCCGGCAAGAATCACGGGAAACTTTGCCGATGACAACAGATCCACGGCGCTTTTCAGGCTGTTCTCGCCGCCGGCACCCCGCTCCACCCGCATCGGCTTGGGGATTTCACAGGTGATTTCTCCGTAGAAATAATCGCGCGGAATATTCAGCTGGGTTGGCCCCATCTCGGAGATCGCACGATCAAAACAACGGCCTGTTAATTCGGCCATTCGCTTGGGGTTGACGACATGGCCTTGATACTTTGTGAACTCCTGAAACATCGGCAATTGATGGGCCTCCTGGAACCCGCCAAGCCCGATACCCATCGTGCCGGTCTCGGGCGTCACGATCACCACCGGACTGTGGGCCCAGTAGGCGGCAGCGATTGCGGTCACACAGTTGCTGATGCCGGGACCATTTTGGCCAATCACCACGCCATGTCGGCCGGACACCCGCGCATAGCCATCCGCCATATGGGCAGCGCCCTGCTCGTGGACAACCGGAATCAATCGAATGCCGGCGGGCGCAAAAATGTCCATCGCATCCATGAACGCCGACCCCATGATGCCGAACATTTCGGTCACTCCGTTGGCAACCAGCGTCTCGACAAATGCCTCTGAGGGCGTCATTTTCTGCATGCCCTGAACGGGCCGACGAATCTCTGCGTGTGTGTTCATGTGTTCTCCTCGGGTCATTCAAAAATGCTGCGCAACGCCTCGCCATCTAGTGTTTTGGCGCTCGGCCTGAGTTTAGGCGATCTCACCCAAAAATGTCAAAAAATTTTATTTTCCGGAATATATTGTTTTAAAAAACGAAACCCAATAATATTTCCGGCCATGAATCTGCCTGCTAAACGCCTAATGGCCCGTATCGATGGGGACACCCCAAACCTTCGACTCTTCGCCCTGTTGGAGGTGATCGCCCAAAAGGATGCGCCGTTTAGCCTACAGGCCATCGTCGATGACACTGGCCTGCCCAAACCCACCCTGCACCGCATGCTGTCGCAGCTGGAGACAGCCGGAATTTTGCAGCGTGATGGAAACGGCCGCCACTACAGTACCGGACAGCGGCTCGTGCGACTTGCTGAGAGTCTCTTATTCAATAGCACTACCCGAGGCGCTCGGCACGCGATTTTGCGTAGGCTCGTCGAGGCCGTGGGTGAGAGCTGCAATCTCACTGCATTTTCTGGCAACGAGGTGCTCTATCTTGATCGAGTGGAGACCGCGGCCCCCCTTCGTTTCACCCTCCAGCCAGGGTCACGGGTCCCGGCCCACAGTTCGGCCACCGGCAAGCTCTTTCTGAGCCAGATGGCCCCAGCACAGCGTCGAAGGCTGCTAACCGCGGTGCCGCTGGAATCCTTTACCCCCAATACGATCAGCTCAGTAGAGGCCTTGGAATTCGAGCTCGATCGTGTCCGGAGTCTCGGTTATGCCTTCGACAACGAGGAGTTTCTTCCCGGACTACTCTGCCTCGGGGTGCTAGTGCCTTCGGCACGGGGTACCTCGAATATGGGCATCGCCCTACAGGCCCCGGTCATGCGCTGCTCCAAAGAAAAGGCGCTGGCCTTGCTGCCGACATTGCGAGAGGCTGCGGATGCAATCGCACGCATCAATCATGACGCTGCGCCGGAGGCTTTGGCCCATGATGAATAAATTCGAGGAGCTCTGCCCCTCAGTCGAAGTGAGCGCCCAAGAGGTATTCGGAATCAACACCACCATCCGGATTCCGGCATTTGCATCCCGCACTGAACACGTACCAGAAATCGATCCTGTCTATCGTTTTCAGCCAGATGTCACGATGGCGATCCTATCTGGCCTTATGTTCAATCGACGGGTGGCCATTCAGGGGCCGCACGGCACAGGAAAATCAACCCATATTGAGCAAGTCGCGGCAAGGCTGAATTGGCCCTGTATTCGAGTCAACCTAGATGGCCATATCAGCCGCCTTGATTTGGTGGGCAAGGATGTCATTGCCCTTCGTGAGGGCAAGCAGATCACCGAGTTTCAAGAGGGTATTTTGCCCTGGGCCCTGCAGCGCCCGGTGGCGCTCGTATTCGACGAATACGATGCGGGCCGGCCTGAAGTGATGTTCGTAATCCAGCGCGTACTGGAGCGAGAGGGGAGCTTTACCCTGCTGGACCAAAAACAAGTCATTCGTCCCCACCCCTTCTTTCGACTCTTTGCCACCATGAACACCCTCGGCCAAGGCGATGCACTCGGCCTATACCGAGGCACCCAACGCCTGAATCACGGCCAACTCGATCGCTGGGATCTCATGGCCTCTCTGGATTATCTGAGCCCGGACGAAGAACTTAAAATTGTCTTGGCGCGCGTGCCTGCGATGGCCACCCCCTCTGGGCAGAAGACGGTTCGTGCGATGGTGGCGCTCGCAGGGATGACACGAAAGGGGTTCTCGGTGGGTGATCTGTCGCTCCTCATGTCGCCGCGAACTGTCATGAGCTGGGCCGAAAATCTCCAGATTTTTGGTGATTTGAAACGCTCCTTTCATCTCTCGTTTGTGAATAAATGTGAACCGACCGAACGCGCCATCGTTGGGGAATACTTCCAACGATGCTTCGATCAGGAGCTCTTCGAAGCCGGGGCAGCCCCCATCGACCCACTGGCAGGAGGCCCGACCCATGCGAGTTGACGCAGCCTCTGAGGGCATCGGGGGCGCGATGGTGCGGACCATCACAGGTAATCCCAACCTTCAGTGGACCGGCAGAACGCTCTACGACGGAGTAGAGCCCGTTGCACTACGCTCTGCACATCATCAAGACATCGCCGACACATGGCCTGCGCAACGCGGACTGCTCGACGGTGCGGCGCTCCGGCTCTTGTACAGCGATTGCTCGCTCCATGATCTTCATGCGCCCACCGATGAGACTGAGCTTTTCATCTTTGAATTGCTTGAGCAACTCAGGGTCGAGAGCCTCGCGCCAAGCACACTTCCGGGCCTGCGTGGAAATTTACGAAAACATTTCCTACAGTGGGCCGAGGACTTCATGAACTCTGGCCTGACCGAGACTGGCCTGGGTATTTTGCTATTCACAATCGCCGGCATGTCCTGGTCGAGACTCAACGGACACGAGGTTTCCGATCGAATGGGGGACCTCATGGAAGCAACGCGTGCCAATATCTCACCAGCCCTTGGCGCGGATCTGGCCGG
Source organism: Verrucomicrobiota bacterium (assembly GCA_016876055.1). Lineage (GTDB taxonomy): Bacteria > Verrucomicrobiota > Verrucomicrobiia > Methylacidiphilales > Verrucolacustridaceae > Verrucolacustris. The sequence continues at coordinate 912 of VHDM01000051.1, read as the reverse complement.
ACTGAAGGCCCACGCAGACTGCCAAGCACAGTTTATTCCGTATGCGCTGGCCATCAGCCGCTGGGTAAGTGAAACCTTCAAAACCGCCCAGGCTGACGCAGCGGGGCAGCAAAAGCCGTTCAAGAGCAGAAATCATTTTGTACTGCGGCTGACTACGCCACGCGATCAGTTCCCAACGCCGCCCGTGGCGATCAGCGGGGAGAGTGCCAGCTGGCAGGCCAGTCACCAGCGGTATCGAGTCTTTACGAAAACCTATGATGCCGAATCCCATGCGATGGATTTAATTCGTTTCGCGGAACGTTCTGAAATCCGACAACAAATGGATATCGAGCTTGCCGAGTTACGCCTCAACATTCCACGGCTCGCCCGCCTACTCAAATCTCGGCTCTCCTGCCCGAGCCAAAACACTTGGATATTTGGTCTCGAACACGGTTTCATCGACGCCTCTCGACTCGCACAGATCGTCAGCGATCCAAGCCAGCGCGACATTTTCAAAGCAGAGCGACAAGTGGCTGACGTTGACGCTGCTGTAACCCTCTTGATCGACTGTTCGGGCTCGATGAAGGCCCATGCCAATGCCCTATCGTTACTCATCGACACACTTGGCCGCGCCCTCGATACGGCGGGCATCCCCACCGAAATTTTAGGCTTTTCCACTCGATCATGGAACGGCGGCCGAGCCCAGAGAGATTGGCAGCGCGCAGGCCGTCCACCGCTTCCGGGAAGGCTAAACGAAATTCAGCATCTCATTTTCAAAGCAAGCCATGAAGTCTGGCGACGTGGCCGTCAGGGCCTGGCTGGACTGAGAAAATTCGACTTGTTTCGCGAGGGGATCGACGGTGAGGCCCTGCAATGGGCAGCGCAGCGTTTGTTAGCGCTTCCTGTCTCACGAAAAATTCTGGTGGTGATCTC
>VHDM01000050.1 GCA_016876055.1 Verrucomicrobiota bacterium | reverse complement strand
CCCACCGAAAGGCCGAAGGTGAAGTGGCTGTCGTGGTCCCGGAGCCGGCCGGCGTAAAGGGGGTCGGAACCGTCGAGGAGGCCGATCTGGCAAAACACAGGATCGCCGTCGATGAACATCCGGTGGCCGACCCGCAGGTCGTAGTCCCGCAGCCAACCGGCGCTGGAAACGTTGACGAGCAGATCCCCGTGCCGCAGCCATTCCCGGGCTTTGGACTGCCCGGCGCCGTAAAACTTGCCGTCCGCCCCGTTGCGGTAGACCCAAGCTTCGGGCAGGTCGAAGTTGGCGAAGATTTTTTTCAGGCTACGCAGGGCAAAAGAGCAGTCGTCTGTAATGGTCCCAGCCTCGGGGTCGTACGGCCAGGCGCCGGAGTCCTCGAGATAGAGAACTTCATGACCGAGGGAGCGGAACCCGAGGAGGTATTGGAGATAGTCCCAGATGACTCCGCCAAAGGGGTATTGGCCGATGAGGCCGGTTACGATAATTCGCACAACCGAAACCCTAGGGTCGTAAGGAAAAATCGGAAATCGAAAGTCAGAAATCGGAAAGGGATATCCACAGACGAGGTGGTCCGGGATTGAGAAGGCGGGGGGATGGGGGGAAAAAGAAAGGATGGCGGAGGGATCGACCCCGATGATGAAGCAGTACCACGGGCTGCGGACGCAAATCCCGAAGGACGCGCTGCTCCTTTTCCGGCTGGGCGATTTTTACGAGCTGTTCCTCGGCGATGCGGAGGAGGGGTCACGCCTGCTCAACCTGACCCTGACGAAACGCAACGGCATTCCCATGTGCGGCCTCCCGTTCCACGCCTCGGAAGGATACATCACTAAACTTCTGCAGGCCGGCCGGCGGGTGGCGATCTGCGATCAGGTAAGCGAACCGCGTCCTGGCACGATGGTGGAACGGGCGATCAGCCGGATCCTCAGCCCGGGTTGCGCCGTCGGGATGGAAATGGCCGAGCCAAAGTTACCCCGTTGGGTGGCGGCGGCCTGCCGGGGTAACGGGAAAAACGGCAAATGGGGGTTTGCCTTGTTGGATGCGACCACGGGGGATTTTCGCCTCTCCGAGCCGACGGATGAGATTTCCTGCCGCGAGGAAATCCGACGGTCCCAACCCGCCGAGCTCCTGTTGGATGAAGAGGAGAAAAAGGCCGGGGAGTGGGTGGACGGCGGGGTCACGGTCACGCGGGTGCCCGACTGGACCTTTGAGGAGGAAACCGCTCGGCGGGTTCTATGTGACCACTTTCGGGTGCAGAGCTTGGATGGCTTTGGTTGCCGGGGGCTTGGGCCGGCGGTGGGTGCGGCCGGGGCCCTGCTCCGTTACCTCACTGAAACCCTGAAGGGCGCGGCCCGACATCTCCAAGCCCCCAAACCTTTTCGGGCGGAGGAGTGCCTACGACTGGATGCAGCGACCCAGCGAAACCTGGAGTTGCTGCAGCCGACTGGTACGGGGGCCGACACCAGTTTGATCCGGGCCATCGACCAGACGGTGACGGCGATGGGGGGAAGGGAACTGCGCAGCTGGGTTTTACAGCCGCTTCGCCGTGCGGAGTCGATCGCGGCCCGACATGAAGCGGTGCAGGGATTCCTGGAAGATGCCGGGCTGTTGGACGATTTCCGGGAGGCGTTAAAAGAAGTGCGGGACCTGGCGCGGCTGATCGGACGACTTTCTACCCCCAGCGGGTCGGCCCGCGACCTGCAGGCCCTCCGGCTCACCCTCGAGTCCTTGCCGCCAGTGCGGAAACTGGCGGCAGCCACGCCCGGAAAGCTGAACCGGGAACTGGCCGATTCAATCGGAAGCGAAAAAGACCTCGCGGCCGAGTTAGCCAAGGGCATCGCGGATGAGCCTCCCGCGATTATCCGAGAAGGCGGGATGATCCGAGATGGTTACGACGCCGAGCTGGATGACCATCGGGCCGCCATGCGGGAAGGCCGCACATGGATTGCCGAGCTGCAGGCCAAGGAAATTGAGAGAACCGGAATCAAAAGCCTGAAGATCCGCTTTAATCAGGTGTTCGGCTACGGGATCGAAATCACCAAGTCCTACCTCGACCGGATCCCGGAGGGGTACGAGCGAAAGCAGACGTTGGCCCAAGCCGAACGCTTTGTGACCAAAGAGTTGAAGGAGATGGAGGCAAAAATTCTGGGAGCGGAGGAGAAAGCCGTGGCGCGCGAATTGGTGTTGTTTGCTGAGCTGCGGGAGAAAGCGTTGGTGCGGGCCGCCGCCATTCAGAAAAGCGCCGCCGCGGTGGGTGCCCTGGATGCGCTGGCCGGGTTGGCTGCCACGGCGCGCCGCTGGAATTATGTGCGGCCTACCCTGAGGAAGGAGGACGGAGAGATCCGGATCCGCGGAGGGAGGCATCCGGTGGTGGAACAGTTGCTGGCCGGTGGAGCCGAACCGTTTGTGCCCAATGACCTGCAGTTAGGAGGGGAAGCAGGCACACTGATGGTGTTGACCGGGCCGAACATGGCAGGCAAGAGCACTTATTTGCGGCAGGCCGCCCTGATCTGTCTTTTGAACCAGATCGGGTCGTTTGTGCCGGCCGCCGAGGCGGATCTGCCGGTGCTGGACCGGATTTTTACCCGGATTGGGGCGGGGGATGATCTGGCGCGGGGGCAAAGCACCTTTTTGGTGGAGATGAATGAGACCGCCCTGATCCTTCATAACGCCACGGAAGAAAGCCTGGTGATCTTGGATGAGATTGGGCGCGGCACGAGCACCTTGGATGGTTTGAGCATCGCTTGGGCAGTGGGTGAGCATCTGCACGACAAGGTGAAGGCCAAGACGCTCTTTGCGACCCACTACCATGAATTGACGGAGTTGGCGCTGACCCGGTCGGGGGTGCGTAATTTCCGGGTGGATGTCCGGGAGGAAAAGGACCGGGTGGTGTTTCTTCGAAGAATTGTGGAGGGGGGAGCGAACCAAAGTTATGGCATCCAGGTGGCGCGCTTGGCGGGTCTGCCGGGGGAGGTCTTGCAAAGGGCGGAGGAAATTCTCAAGGGTCTGGAAGCGGGAGAGATTGATGCGGTGGGAAAGCCGGCCCGGATCCGTCCCAAGGCCATCCGAAACCGCGGAGTGGGGAAAAAGGACGAACCGGACCTTTTTTCCTGAGAGGGCTTTTCGGAGTTTTGCAGTTTCATAGGCCGGGTAAGATGCGACATGGCCAAGGCCCACCATAAAGTCCTCATTCTTTCGACCAGCGCAGGAACGGGGCATTTGCGGGCCGCCTCAGCCCTCGAAAAGGTTTGCCGAAACAATCCCGGCGTGGACCAAGTGGCCCATGTGGATGCGTTGGCCTTCACCAATAAACTATTTCGGGACTTTTATTCCAAGTTGTACATCAGGTTGGTGGAAGACGCACCAACCCTCCTTGGCTGGTGGTATGAAAAAAGCGATGAACCGTGGAAGACCGACCGGATGCGGCTGTTACTTGATCGTCTGAATACGCGTCCCCTGATCCGATTATTATCCGACCTGCAGCCTGACATCACGATTTGCACCCATTTCATGCCGGCCGAAATTATTTCCCATCTAATTTCACGGCAAAAGATTCGGGCCAAGCTTTCCATTGTGGTCACGGATTATGACTTCCACGCCATGTGGTTATCGCGGGCCTTCCACCGCTACTTCGTGGCTCTCGATGAAACGAAAGCATATTTAAGCGCGTTGGGTCTGCCACCCGAACGGATCACGGTGAGTGGTATTCCGGTAGATCCCGCTTTCGCCCAGAACACAGATAAGGCAGCCCTGCGAAAGCAGTTGCAACTCCAGCCCGACCAACCAGTCATTCTGGTCTCGGCGGGTGCGCTGGGGGTCAATCCGGCGGAGCAAGTCGTAAAATCTCTTCGGAATTTAACCCACCGCAGCCAGGTAGTGGTAATTTGCGGCAAGAACCCCGAAGCCAAAAGGCGGGTGGAAGCCGAGTTGCGTCGAGGCCAGGGCGGGCACGCTGAATTCCGGGTCCTGAGTTATGTGGACGATATGCCGAACTGGATGGGGGCAGCCGATCTCTTGGTCAGCAAACCCGGGGGAATGACTTCGGCTGAAGCGATGGCCTCGGGATTGCCGATGGCGATTTATGATCCTATCCCCGGGCAGGAGGAAAGAAACAGTGACCAACTCTTGGAAAAAGGGGTGGCCATCAAGTGCAACGAAATCTCTATTTTAGGGTACAAGGTCAACCGCTTATTAGGGGAGGCCGAACGTCTCCAAGCCATGCAGGCGGCGGCCCGGCGTTTAGGAAGACCGGATGCTGCGGAGACGATCGTCCAGACGCTCCTGGACGATCCAGAGCAGGAGCCGATCCGCGTTGGTCAAGACCAGCAGGAGGAGATGGCAGAAAGCGTTCGCAAGCGGTGAAGGACGGTTTTCTGTGGGGCGTGGCGACCAGCCCCTTTCAGCACGAGGGTGGATACAACGGCGAGGGCCAACCCCGCAACAACTGGTACGATTGGGAAGTTTCCGGAAGGGTAGAGCGGTCCGGCCAAGCGGTGGATTTTTGGAATCGATTTGAGGAGGATTTTGACCGGGCGGAGATGATGGGGATGACCTCCTACCGGCTGGGCATTGAGTGGGCTCGCCTGCAGCCCGAAGGTCCCCGCCAGGAGTTGGTCCCCGCCGTTTTGGATCGCTATGCGGAAATGGTGAGCAGTTTGCGGCGGAGAAATTTGGAGCCGCTGATCACACTCCAGCACTTTACGACTCCGCGCTGGCTGGGACTGGATCCCTGGTTGGAGGAGGGGACCCCCGAGGTTTTTGCTGAGTACGTCGTCAAGATGCTCACATGCCTGAATCGGCGCTTGGAGGAAAAAGGGGCGGCTCCACCGCGCTGGTTCCTCACCATTAATGAGCCCAACATGTTGGCCTCTTCCACCTACAACTTAGGGGCATTCCCGGCAGGAAGAAGGGCTTGGTGGGCAGCGGCCTTATGTGCCCTCCAGACGATGCTGGATGCACACGTGGTGGTTCGCCGGCAGGTCCAGGCACTTTATGCGAAGCACGCGGCGTGGGGACGGCCTCACCTTTCTTTTAATACTTTTGCCAGCGACCTGTATTGGATGGACAAGATGCTTTTTGACCTACTGGAAGCCGCCCGCCAGACGCAAGGCCAAGAGTCCATCCTGGGGTTCTTAAACGATCGATCCCGGGAGTTTACACGGGCCTACCGCTCGATGGATTTTCCCCACCATAGTGTTTTTGCTGAGGCGGTGGGGGAACTGGTCAAACAAGTTCAGAATGCTCTGAGCCATCGATTTCTCCGGGAGGCGACCTTTTCCAAATTGGTGCAGCGGATTCGGGAAAGGCCGCGGGAGGGAAACCTTGATTTCATTTCTTTTGATTATTACGACCCTTTTGTTGGGAACGCCGTGCGGCTACCAACCCTTGGCGAAATTCGCTTGGGGCGATTCGGTTTGCGTGAGTGGTTTACCCAAGGACTCGCGACTAAATGGTGGGATTGGCACGCCTTGCCCCGCGGGCTGCGTTTTTTCGTCGAGCGGTATGCGGCCGACTATCCCGAGCTACCTATCGTCATTGCCGAAAACGGCATGGCCGAACGGCGTTGCACCAAAGAGAGCCAGGATTGTGAACTGCGGGGAGACCGGCAGAGCCGCAGCTACTTCATCCGGCAACATGTCGGAGAGGTGCAACGATTACGGAAGGAGGGATTACCGCTGGCAGGGTATTTTCACTGGTCGTTGACCGATAACTATGAGTGGGGGACGTATGCGCCTCGGTTCGGCATTTTTGGTGTCGATTTCGCCTCGGCTGAACTGGCGCGAAATCCTCGGGATGAAGCCGGGGACATTCCCTGGGAGGCTTACGCGGCCGCGGTCAGCCAACAGAACTAGACTGGGACAGGGGCGGCGGGAGTGCCGTCGGGCGAGGGAGGGGGAATGCGGTAGGTGATCCGACCTTTGCTCAGGTCGTAGGGGGACATTTCCATCTTTACCTTGTCGCCGATGTTTAAGCGGATGAAGTTTTTCCGCATCTTGCCCGAAATGTGGGCCAGGACGGTATGGCCGTTGACGAGTTCCACCCGAAAAAGGGTGCCTTTCAGCACGGCTTTTACCGCTCCTTCAACTTCGACAACTTCGCCTGCCATAAGCGGGTCAGCCTATCAACTCCAGAGAAAGGGGTGAATCAATTTATCATGAACATGAACGCACCCATGAAGAGTGAACCTCTTCCAAAAAGCAAAAGGCTGACCGCTAAACCCGCTCGTGCAGACCGCATTCCCGCTTCCAACCAAAGTGGCGCAACTCCTTGGGATCGGAGACCTCATCCAGACGCTTGGTGGTGACCCGGTCGCCAATCGACACATATCCCTTTTCCCAAAGAGGGTGGTAGGGGAGGAGGTGTGTCTTAAGGTAGTCCCCAACATCCCGATCCGTCCATTCCAGGACAGGTAGCAGTTTCCAGCGGGAATCCTGCCGGCTGAGAACCTTTTGCCTTTGGCGATGGTCCGATCCTGATCGGCGCAAACCAGCTACCCACAGCTCGGGTTGAAGTTCCCGAAAGGCCTGCCGCATCGGCTCTACCCGAATGATTTCGTGAAAGGTGTCCAGGCCAGCGGGCCCCTGTTCCCAAAGTTTTCCGTGGCGGGACTCAATTTCCCTTGGGGTCAACAAAGGGCGATAGATCTTCACATTGAGGTGAAGGCGTTGAGCAAGTTGCTGACCGAACGCGAGGGTCTCCGGAAAATGATATCCGGTATCAATGAAAACCACCGGCAATTCAGGCCATTGCTTTGCGATCAGATGGAGAAACGCTGCGGATTGGGCCCCAAAAGAAGTGGTGGCCACCGCCCGGTTTGGAAAGTTTTTTCGCGCCCATTGGATTCTCCCCGCTGGATCAAGGCCCTCTGAATCAAGTCCTTCTGGGGTTTTGGGCCTAGGCCTCACCTTCCTTGGGTTGAAAGTCTTAGGAATCATCCTTGTAAAGTAGCCGCAAAACCTATAAAGTCTATCTTTTATGTCGTATTTGCAAAGCCTTGAAGATCAGTCAATTTATATTTTTCGCGAGGCATTCGCGAACTTTAAAAATATAGCTATGCCCTGGTCGATGGGTAAAGATTCCAATACCTTGATTTGGTTGGCCAAGAAGGCCTTTGCCGGAAAGATCCCTTTTCCGCTCGTTCATATTGATACCACCTACGAATTTCCGGAAATGCTGGCCTTCCGGGAGTGGGCCCGGAAATACTACGACATCGAGTTGATCGTAATCGTCAATGAGGAGGCCCGAAAGCGTGGGGTGGGTTATGAAACGCATGACCCGGTTACCGTGACGCACGAGTTGAAGTCCGTCGCCCTGCAACAGGCTTTAGCCAAGTACAAGTGGGACGCCCTCGTAACCGGGATTCGCCGGGACGAGGACTCCACCCGCGCCAAGGAGCGCTATTTCTCGCCCCGCACGGCGGATAATGAATGGGAATACCGGGACCAACCGCCGGAATTCTGGGGTCAGTTCACAACGGCGGTTCGTCCGGGAGAGCATGTCCGGGTTCAACCACTGCTCGACTGGACAGAATTGGATGTCTGGGAATATGTCCGGCGCGAGGGGATTCCGGTTCCCAAGATGTATTTTGCAAAAGACGGGCGACGCTACCGGTCGCTCGGCTGCTGGCCGATCACTCAATCGGTGGAGAGCCAGGTCGATACCTTGGAGGGAATCATTGAAGAACTGCGCTTGACCAAAACGGCGGAGCGGGCCGGGCGGGCCCAAGACCATCACGAGCGGAACGCCATGCAAAAGCTGCGTGCCAAGGGCTTCCTGTGAGCCCCACCCCCATGCCTCCCCCGCCACCGGCAGTGGCACCCGGTTTTGCACCCACTTTCTTCCCGAAACGGATGGCCGACGATTTCGCTGATCTTGCTGGAGAACCCCGCACCCGAGTCGTGGTGGTCGGTCATGTCGATCATGGCAAGTCCACTTTGATCGGGAGGCTGTTAGC
>VHDM01000049.1 GCA_016876055.1 Verrucomicrobiota bacterium | reverse complement strand
TCGCTGGACAAGGATTCGAGCAGCCTGCGGAAAGGGGAAACGCTGTCCGACACGGCCAAGAACTTGGAGGCCCTGCAGGCGGGGATCATCGTGATCCGGCACCGCTCGGCCGGGGCGGCCCACTTTCTTTCGAGCCGGCTAAAGGCCTCGGTGATCAACGCGGGGGACGGGGCGCACGAGCATCCGACCCAGGGGTTGCTGGACACCTTCACGATCCTGGAGCGGTTGGGGAAGTTGGAGGGGGTGCGGGTGCTGATCGTGGGGGACATCATCCACAGCCGGGTGGCCCGCTCGAACCTCTGGGCGCTGACCAAGCTGGGGGCGAAGGTGACGCTGGTGGGGCCGCCGACCCTGCTGCCGAGGGAGTTTGAGGAGCTGGGGGTAAGAGTTTCCTACAATCTGGACGAGGAGCTGGGGCAGGCGGACGTGATTAATCTCCTGCGGATCCAGCATGAGCGGATGGTGCAGGCGCGGCTGCCCTCGGTGGGGGAGTATGCGGGCCTGTTCGGGCTGAATCTGGAGCGGTTCCAGCGGTGCAAACCGGGCGTGCTGTTGATGCATCCGGGGCCGGTGCACCGCGGGGTGGAGATCGCCAGCGAGCTGGCCGACGGGGCGCAGTCGTTGATCCTTGATCAGGTGACCAACGGTTTGGCGGTGCGAATGGCGGTTCTTTATCTCGTCTCGGGCGGGCGGGGATTGGGGGAGCCATGAGCGAAATCCTGCTCCAAGGGGGCCGGATCCTGGATCCGGGATCAAAGCGGGATGCGCCCGGGGATCTGCTGATCCGGGACGGGAAGATTGCCGGCGGCAAGCCGTCCAAGGATGCGGTGGTGGTGAAGGTGGACGGGTTGGTCGTGACGCCGGGACTGATCGATCCCCACGTGCATTTGCGGGAACCGGGTCAGTCGGCCAAGGAGACGATCGCGACGGGCACCGCCGCGGCAGTGGCGGGCGGGTTCACCTCGGTCATCGCGATGCCGAACACCGTGCCGGTGGCGGACGGGCCGAGCACGATTGCCTGGATGCGCCAGCGGGCGAAGGAGACGGGGGTGGCGAACGTTTTTCCGACGGGGGCGATCTCGGTGGGGCAGAAGGGGGAGGCGCTGGCGCCGATCGGAGCACTCCGGCAGGCCGGGGTGGTGGGGATTACTGACGACGGGCACTGTATCCAGAGCGCGGAGCTCATGAGGAGGGCGCTGGAGTATGCACGGATGTTCGACCTGCCGGTGTTGGATCATTGCGAGGACCGGACCCTTTCGGCCGGCGGGGTGATGAACGAGGGGAAATGGTCGAGAATTCTGGGGCTGCCCGGGTGGCCGGGGATCGCGGAGGAGGTGATCGTGGCACGGAACGCGCTGTTGGCCGAACTGACCGGGGCGCGGGTGGTGTGTCAGCACCTGAGCTCGGCGGGATCGGTAAGGATTTTGCGGGAGTCGCGGGCGCGGGGGGTGCGGATCGACGGGGAGGCTTCGCCGCATCATCTCTGCCTGACGGAGGAGTTGGTGGAGGGCTACGACACGGATTTTAAGATGAACCCGCCCCTGCGGACCGCGGCGGACGTGAAGGCGATTCGCGAAGCGGTCAAAGACGGCACCCTCCGGTTTCTGGCGACTGACCATGCGCCCCACTGCTCGTATGAGAAGGAAGTGGAGTTTGATGAGGCGCCGTTCGGCATCGTGGGACTGGAAACGGCCCTAGGGGTTTACTTGACGGAGTTGGTGCATCAGGACCGGGTTCCGCTCGGGGAGGTGGTGGCGAAGATGACCCATATTCCTTCCGACTACTTTGGGCTGGGTCGGGGTTTGCTGAAGGAGGGATCGCCGGCGGATGTGACGGTGATTGATCCCGAGAGAAAGTGGACGGTGAAAAAGGCGGAGTTTCGGAGCAAGAGCAGGAACACGCCGTTTGAGGGGCGGGAGTTGAAAGGGCGGGCGGTGTTCACAATCGTGGGTGGGGAAATCCGGCACGACCTCGACGGGCGGGCTTCGAAAAAGTAAATTTTCCGGATGGAAGGCATTATCGCACTGGAGGACGGGACGATCCTGCGCGGGCGCGGGTTTGGCCAGGAGGGTTGGGTGGCGGCCGAGATGTGCTTCAACACCTCGATGACGGGCTATGAGGAGATTTTAACCGATCCCAGCTACCGGGGGCAGGTGGTGGCGTTGACCTGTCCCGAGATCGGCAACACGGGGATCAATCCGGAGGATGAGGAGTCCGACCGGGTGCAGGCGGCGGGTTTGCTGGTGCGGCGGCTCGCGCGGCGGGCCAGCAACTGGCGGAACCGGGAAAGCCTCGAAGTTTACCTACAGCGGAACCGAGTGCCGGCGGTGGAGGGGGTGGACACGCGGGCGCTGACGAGGAAGTTGCGGACGCAGGGGGCGATGAAGGGGGTTTTGGCGACGAACGGGATGTCGGGCGAGGAGGCGGTAAAGAAGGCGAGGGAGTGGGCGGGTCTGGGCGCGACGGACTACGTGGGCGAGGTGACGGTGAAGAAGTCCTTCGAATGGGATCCGGAGGGGAAAGATTTTCCCGGGAAGCTGGGCAATGAGAAAAAAAAGATGCCGGCGATCCGGCACCGCGTGGCGGCGATCGACTGCGGGATGAAGAGAAATATCCTGCGGCTGCTGCGGGCAGAGGGAATCCAGCCGGTGGTTTTTCCGGCGAAGGCAAAATCCGGGGAGATCTTGCAGGCGAATGTGGACGGCGTGTTTCTGTCCAACGGCCCGGGTGATCCTTCCGTACCGACCTACGTGCACGCGACGGTGCGGGAGTTGATTGGCAAAAAACCGATTTTTGGAATTTGCCTGGGCCACCAAATGCTGGCGCACGCGCTGGGAGCGAAGACGTTCAAGCTGAAGTTTGGTCATCGGGGAGGCAACCAACCGGTGAAGGATCTCACAACCGGCAAGGTTTCCATTACCAGCCAAAACCACGGCTATGCGGTGGATCCGAAGAGTTTGCCGGCGGGGCGGGCGGTGATGTCGCACGTGAATCTCAATGATGGGACGTGCGAAGGAATCCGGTTGGTTTCCGGCGACGCTTTTTCCGTCCAGTATCATCCGGAAGCGGCGCCGGGTCCCCACGACGCGGCCTACTTTTTCCGGCAATTCTCCGACCTGCTGGACGGGGTTAAAAAAAAGAGTTAACGGTCTCCCATGGCAAAACTGGTTTCTGAAAGCAAAGAGTTTCCGGGTCTAACGGTGGAGTTGACGGCCCCGCGGGCCGGGGTGGGCCGTGCGGATGGGAATGAATTGCAGATTTTGCACGGCAGCATTTCCTCGCGGCACGCGGACCTGGTTTTGGAGGGCCAGGAGTACAAAGTGCGTGATTTGGACTCCACGAACGGGATCCGCGTAAACGACGAAAAGATCACGGAGGCGCAATTACAAGACCGCGACAGGGTGCAGTTTGGGCAGATACCTTTTCGATACGAAGGCAACATGGTGAGGGCTACCCTAGCTCTGCCGGAGGCGGGGGAGGCCTTTCAGGCAGAGGTCGGAATTGATTTGGGGATTCCCCAGAACTTTCGTAACCTAAGTCCCATCAAGGGGAAAGGAAAGGAAATTGGCTCCAATTTCCTACTTTATGCTGCGGCCGTTTTTGCCCTTTTTGGGGTTGGTTTTTATGTCTTGCGAATGATGACGGGTTAATGACAGGAGGTTTTTTTTATTAAGGAGGGTGTTGACACCCGACCCGGGCGACTGGCATGCTTGTAAGTTCCTAGTTGTCACAAATATCTGACCAAGTCGTGCGGCTTGCAGCAAGTTTTGTGCCGATGTGGAAACGCCGGGCGAAACCCGGAACCCTTCCGGGTTCCCAATCGCCCATGTAGCTCAGTTGGTAGAGCACGTCCTTGGTAAGGACGAGGTCACCGGTTCAAACCCGGTCATGGGCTCGGCCGCGATAAAACCCCGGGCGGGGATATCGACGGCGGGTTCATCCCCGGCGAACCCGAGAGGCGTCACACCCGAGCAAGGAGAAATAGCGTTATGGCGAAAGAGGCATTCAATCGTTCGAAACCCCACGTCAACGTCGGCACCATTGGCCACGTTGACCACGGCAAAACTACCTTAACCGCAGCCATCACCACGATCCTTGCGAAAAAGGGTCTGGCGGAAGCTCGCGCTTACGACCAGATCGACAACGCGCCCGAGGAAAAAGAGCGCGGTATCACCATCAACACCTCGCACGTTGAGTACGCGACCGATACCCGCCACTACGCCCACGTGGACTGCCCGGGTCACGCGGATTACGTCAAAAACATGATCACCGGCGCCGCCCAAATGGACGGTGCGATTCTCGTGGTGAGCGCGGCCGACGGTCCGATGCCGCAGACCCGCGAGCACATCCTGCTGGCCCGCCAGGTCGGCGTGCCCGCCCTGGTAGTCTTTCTGAACAAGGTGGACATGGTGGACGACAAGGACCTGCTCGACCTCGTCGAGGTCGAAGTCCGCGAATTGCTTTCGAAATACGAATTCCCCGGCGACAAGATCCCGATCATCAAGGGTAGCGCGCTGAAGGCGCTGGAGTCGGGCGATCCCAAGAGCGACGCCGCCAAGCCGATCATCGAACTGATGGAGGCCGTCGATAAATTTATCCCCATCCCCGAGCGGCCGAAGGACCAACCCTTTTTGATGCCGGTCGAGGACGTGTTTAACATTGAGGGGCGGGGCACCGTGGTGACCGGCCGGGTGGAACGGGGCGTTTTGAAAAAGATGGAAGAGGTGGAGATCGTCGGCATCAAGGCCACCGCCAAGACGACCGTCACCGATATCGAAATGTTTCGCAAGCTCCTTGATACCGCCGAGGCGGGCGACAACGTCGGCCTGCTCCTTCGCGGCACCAAGAAGGAGGACGTGGAGCGCGGCCAAGTCATTGCCAAGCCCGGAACGATTACCCCGCACACAAAGTTCAAGGCCACGGTTTACGTCCTCAGCAAGGATGAGGGGGGGCGGCACACTCCGTTCTTCAACGGCTACCGTCCGCAGTTTTATTTCCGGACGACCGACGTGACCGGCGTGGTCACGCTCAAAGCTGGCGTGGAAATGGTGATGCCGGGAGACAATGTGGATATTGAAGTCGAGCTGATCACCCCGATTGCGATGGAGAAGCAGATCCGCTTCGCCATCCGGGAGGGCGGCAAGACAGTCGGCGCCGGCCGCGTCACGGAAATTCTGAAGTAGTTTCAGGAACAACTAAGAACCGGTGGGAGGGGCCCTGCCCGCAAGCGGGGCCCTGCCAGCCGGACGGATGGAGGGCAGTAGCTCAATTGGTAGAGTAGCGGTCTCCAAAACCGTCGGTTGGGGGTTCGAGTCCCTCCTGCCCTGCATCTGAACAAGGAGCACAAGGCACGCACATGGAAGTTGAAAATATTGGCGGCAGTTGGATTTGGACTGCGGTGGTCGGGGGCCTGGCCCTCGCCGCCGTCTTCCTGCTGTTCCGGTATCGTGCCGCGATCGCCAAGTTCGTCGGGGAAGTCCGAGCCGAATTGGTGAAGTGCGCTTGGCCGTGGGATCCGACCGAAACCGGCGTGAAGCGCTATCGCGAGCTGATCGACAGCACCGCGGTGGTGGCGATGACCACACTGGTGCTGGCGGCCTACACCTCCGGATTTGACTTTCTCATTACCCGCGTGGTCGGGTGGCTGGTGAAATTCTAAGGCCCCGACGATGAGCGAAACCGCCACCACCTTCGAGCCCGCCTGGTTTGCCGTGCATGTCCTCTCCGGTCAGGAGAGCAACGTGAAGCGTCATATGATGAGCCGGATCAAAACCGAGGAGATGGGCGACTATGTGCAGGAAGTGGTCATTCCGACGGAGCGCGTTTCCGAAATCAAGCGAGGGAAGAAGGTGGAAACCGAGCGGAAACTTTATCCGGGTTATATTTTCATGAAGATGGCGCTGTACGATACCGAGAAAAAGTTGAACGAGCGGCCGTGGTATTTTGTGAAGGAAACGCCGGGTGTGCTGGGTTTCGCCGATGGCGATCGGCCCGCCGCGATGCGGCCCAGCGAGGTGGAGGGGATGCTGGCCCAGATCCGGGAGAAGGAGGAGAAAGTGACCCCGAAAGTCATTTTTGCGGTCAGCGACCGGGTCAAGGTTGGCGACGGGCCCTTCCAGAACCAGGAAGGCGTCATCGAGGAAGTGGACACCGAGCGCGGACGCGTCCGGGTGGCGGTTTCCATCTTCGGTCGGTCCACCCCGGTCGAGCTCGAGTACTGGCAGGTGGAGAAGACCTAAGGAGTTTTATGGCGAAGGAAGTCACTGGAATCATCCGTTTGCAGATCCCCGCAGGGGCGGCCAACCCGGCCCCGCCGGTGGGTCCGGCGCTTGGTCAACAGGGCGTCAATATCATGGCGTTCTGCAAGGAGTTCAACGCCCGCACCGCCAAGGAGGGGGGCAACATCCTTCCGGTCGTCATCACGGTTTACAAGGACAAGAGCTTCACTTTCATCACGAAGTCGCCGCCCGCCTCCATTCTCCTCAAGAAGGCGGCGAATCTGGCCTCGGGCTCCAAGGAGCCGAACCGGATCAAGGTGGGCAAAGTTTCGAAAAAGCAGGTGATGGACATCGTCAAAGTGAAGCGGAATGACCTGAACGCAGCCTCGGACGAGGCGGCCTTCCGTATCATTGCCGGCACGGCCCGGCAAATGGGTTTGGAAATCTCGGAGTAAGGGAGCGCGCCATGGCCAAACTTTCCAGCCGCCGGTATCGCGAAGGCGCCAAACTGATCGAGGCGAAGAAACGCTATTCGGTCGGCGAAGCCGTCTCGATTTTAAAGAAGCTGCCCGCGGGCAAAAGCAAGGCGAACCCCAGCGTGGATCTCGCCTTCAACCTGGGCGTGGATCCGAAGCAGACCGACCAAGTGGTGCGCGGCACCGTCAGTCTGCCCCACGGTTCCGGGAAAAATGTGCGGGTGATCGTGTTTGCGCAGGGCCAGGCGGCCGAAGCGGCCAAGAGCGCCGGGGCGACCGCAGTGGGTTTTGCCGATCTCATCAAGAAGGTGACGGATGGCTGGGCCGACTTCGACGTGGCTGTGGCCACGCCCGACGCGATGATCGAGGTCCGCAAGCTCGGCAAGGTGCTGGGACCCCGCGGGCTCATGCCGAATCCGAAGACTGGCACGGTGACGGAAGACACCGCCAAGGCGGTGAAGGAGTGCCAAGCCGGCCGCGTAGAGTTCAAGGTCGACAAGGGTGCGAACCTACACGTGAGCTGTGGAAAGCTGAATTTTGAGGAAAAGAAGCTGGGGGAGAACGTTCAGGCGGTGATCGATTCGGTCGGCAAGGCCCGTCCGTCCGGCGCTAAGGGCAAGTTTATCAAAAACTGCGTCCTGTCGGCCACTTTTTCGCCCGGCATCCCGCTGGCGGTAACGGAAGCGGTCGCTTCCGATGAATAAGGAGAGGCCATGAAAGAAGAAAAGAATGTGATGATCGGCACGCTGAAGGATTGGGTGAAATCGTCGCCCTATCTCATCGTGCTGGACTACACCGGGATGAAGGTGTCGGAATTTTCCGAGTTGCGCGGGCGCCTACGGAAGGTGGGCGCGGCCGTCAAAGTGGTGAAAAACACTCTTTTCAAGCGGGCCCTCAACGAAGCGGCGATGCCGGCCATGGACAAGGATTTGGCCGGCCAGACCGCGGTGGTTTCCGGCGGAGCCGATGCCCCGGCGGCCGCCAAGGTGATCAAGACTTTCAAGGCCGAGTTCACCCGTCCCAACCTCCGCGTGGGCGTGATGGACGGGAAGCTCCTCGGCACCTCCGAGTTGACGATGCTCGCCGACCTGCCCTCCGCGGAGGTTCTACGTGCCCGCCTGCTCGGCGCGATCCAGGCTCCGGCGGCGACGCTGGCACGCCTGATCCAGGAACCGGGCGCCCGCGTGGCGCGGGTGGTTCGGTCCAAACCCGAGGCGGCGGCCGCCTGATTTTCATGAACAGCAGTAAAGGCAAGATCCAAGAGTTAGCCCGGAAGCCTTTCCGGGATAATTCGGCCACGGGTGTGGCCGGCTAATTCGGGGACCAACAAGACATTGCCCCAAGGCCGTCCCAAGGAAGACGGCGGAGGGGAAGGAGAAAACCATGGCGGTAAATCTGGATGAAGTAGTGACGACGCTGAGCGGCCTGACCGTTCTCGAGGCGTCCGAACTCGTGAAGAAACTCGAAGACAAGTGGGGCGTGAGCGCGGCGGCACCCGTAGCGGTG
>VHDM01000048.1 GCA_016876055.1 Verrucomicrobiota bacterium | reverse complement strand
AGCGTCATGCTCAACGTCTCGCTCTTCTCCGGATGGATCGCCGCTCCGGCCGAGATCGGCAGATCCACCGGCAGCTTCGCCCGCAACTTCTCCAGAATCTCGTGGAAGTCGTTCAGCGATGTCTCGGGACCGGTGATCACGCTCACGAGGATCCGGTTGCCGTGTTTCCACGCCTTCCCGTCCTCCAACATGATGTCCTCCACCACCGCCTCGATCACCGCCTCTTCCCGGCCCTCCCCACTCGCCTCGGCCACGCCGGCCCAAGCGTTCTCCAGGAACCCAATCGCATCGGCCCCCGGACCGACCGCCTCCTTCAGCTCCGCGGCCCCCAGATGCTGCAGTCCATCCTTTTGCATCACGTGGACCAGACCATGGATCGTCCGCGCGATCGCCTTGTCCATCGCCCGCTGGGCCTCCTTCAGATCCTTGGCCAGCGAGGTCTCGATCAACCGGTCACAACTGAACGTCAGCACCACATCGGCCGACTTCCTCAACTCCGCCAGGCAGTGCATGGAGCGGTCCTTCCGCCGGTTCCCCTCAAACGAGAACGGCGTCACCGCCAACACCACCACCTCGCAGCCCTGCTTTTTCAGCCGGCGCACCAGACTGGGTCCTAGGGCCGAACCGGTTCCCCCGGCCGTGGACAACACCACCAAAGCGGTGCGGATCCCCTCCAAGATCGGATTCAAGCCGTCCCCGTCCTCCAATGTGGTTCCCTCAAGCAGCTCCGGTTCCCCGCCGGTCCCCATGCCGTGAACCCGCTCCGGAGCCACCAGGATCTTCTTTTGCGCGACGGTGCCCCGCAGGGCGAGGGCGTCGGTGTCGACGCACACCGTGCGGTGCTCCCCTTCGCAGCTGACGGCGAGATTATCGAGGACGGCGGCGCCGGTTCCGCCGACGGCCAAAATGGCCACCGGGCTTTTGTCGTGGTGCAGTGGGTTCATGGTCTTGGGCTCCTTGGGGCTCACGCTAGAAAACGCATCGCGGAGAGCATCCGGCCGATCGACTGGGACAACTTCTTCAGCCCCTGGGGCCGGCCGGCCTCTTTCATCTCGTGCTCCGCCGCATAGCGGAGCGTGCCGAGGACCGCGGCCAGCTCCGGCCGCTCCAGATCCCCCTGCTCACCGAGAAAATCGCGTGCCCGGCCGATCCGCACCGGCCTTGGCAAAATTTCCGAGGCCAGCCGGGCCAGTCCGCGCATTCGCGCCCCACCGCCGGTGACCACCACCTCGCCCTCCACCGCACTCCACAGCCCCTGCGCCTCGATGTCGTCCCGCACAATCTCCAAAATCTCCGCCATCCGGGCCTGCAGGACCTGAACCATCGCCTCCTTGTAGAAGGTGCGCCCATCGAAACTGATTTCTCGCGAGAGGGTGATCTTCTCATCCTGCTCCTCCGCCGCGAGAGTCACGGTGCCCAGCTCCCTCTTCACCTTTTCTGCCCGGGCGTAGGGAATCTCCAGCCCGATGGAGAGATCCTGGCTGAGATGATCCCCGCCCACGCCGTGAACGCAGGAGTGGACGACCGCCCCGTCCCGCCACACGCTCACATCCGTCACCCCGGCGCCGAGGTCGATCACTACCGCGCCCCGCTGTTTCCCCTCCTCCGTCAGCACCGCCAGGCCGGAGGCGTAGCTGGAGAAGGTGCAGCCCTTCACCCGGATCTTCTGATCGGACACGCACTGGACGCCGGTCTGCAGTCGGGTGCGCTTGCCGGTGACGAGATGGTAGTGGGCCTCGATCTGTTCGGTGTGGGTGCCGAGCGGGTTGGGGGATGCCACGCCCCGGTCGAGCGAGTAGCCCCGGAGCAGCTCATGCAGGATGGCGTGATCGCGCGGGAGCGGCAGATGCGCGGCCAGCTGCTGGAGTTCCTCCAAGGTGCCTTCGGTGACGCGGTGCTCATCATCCGGGGAGGTGGCCACGCGGACGGACTCGTTGCGCGAGGCCAGATGGGTGCCGCTCATGGTCAGATACAATTCGGAAACCTCCGCTTGGGTGCGGCGCTCGGCATCGGCCAAGGCCATCCGGGCGGCCGCCCGGGCGTGGCCGAAATCGGTCACCTCCGCCTTTCGCATGCCGGCGGAGACGCCTTCCCCCACGCCGAGCAGCGTAAGGGAACCGTCCCCGGCCATTTCGGCGACGGCCACGGCCATCTTTTGCGTGCCGAGATCGGCGGCAATGAGGATTTCGTTGGAGGGGGTGCTGCGCATGATCATGGGAGGTTCTCCGTTAGTTGAGGAAAGTGACCGGCACGTTCCGTTCGGGGGTGAGATCCACCGTGTGCACAAAGCGGCCGTGGTGTTCCGCATACGTGAAAATGACATTGAGGCGATCAAACTGTTCCCCCAGTTGGCCGGCCCGGAACCGGATCTTGCCACCCCGGGGCGTGGCGATCACAAACCGGCCCGGTCCCTCGATTCGGATGGAGGAGAAGTCCAGTCCGTCGCGCACCTGGCTGAGGGGTGCGGCCTGCAGGAAGTTGAGGGCGGCGCGGAGCTCGGGATTGTTGGTGCGCTCCCCTTCCACCACCTCATCGGAGGAGATGCCGCGGATGATCGGCAACGACATCAGCTTTTCCCCCGGCTTCGGCTTGAGAACGTAGCCACGGGCGTCGATGTAATAGGTGGGCTGGGCCAGGGTGGTGCCGGCGGTGGGCGTGGGACAGATCAGGGCCACCGGGCGACGCTCCTCCACGAGGATATAAAGAGTGTCCGGCAGGCGTCGCTCGATCCGCACGGCGGCGACGTTGGGCAGCCGCTGCAGGTTGGCGGTCACCTCATCCAATGAAAGATGAAGAAGGTTTTGTCCGATCTTCACCCCGGCGGCGTTCACCAGCTCCCCTTTCCCGATCCGGCCCTGCTGCTCGATCTGGAAGCGGCGCAGGGTGAAATCTGCGTTGCGGTAAAGCAGGGTGCCCAGGATGACGTCCATCCCGATCGAGGTGACCAGCGCCACCATGGAGAGGGAGGCGGCCACGAGGATGCCGAGGCCGATGCGCCGGCTGAATTCCCGGGCCTGCGCTTTGCCGTTCATCTTGGCGTGGAGAACGTGGCGGGGGCGGCGGGACCGGGGTCGGCGCCGCACCAACCAGCGGGTCCAAGGGCGGAGGTTCATACTTTGGCTCCTTTGTGGCAGCGGGCCCACGACAGCTCCAGGATCCGCAAGCATTGGGTGGTGAAATCGATCCCGGCGGCGCGGCCGGCCTTGGGCAGCAGGCTGAGGTCGGTCATCCCCGGCAGGGTGTTGACCTCGAGCACATGGGGCTTCCCCTCCGCGTCCACCATGAGGTCGACGCGGGAAAGCACCTCGCAACCGATTGCCCGGTGCGCCTTCAGGGCCAGCGCTTGCAGCTCCTGCGCCTTCTCCTTTGGGATGGGCGCGGGGCAAAGGTACTGGGTGGCCCCGGAGGTATACTTGTTTTTGTAGTCGTAGAAACCTTTGCCAGGACGCACCTCGATGACCGGCAACGCCTGCTCGCCAAGAATGCCGACGGTCATCTCCGCACCCTCGATCAGCCGCTCGATCATCATCCCGCCTTCCTTCCACTTCTTGGCCTCCTTCACCGCCTTCTTCACCTCGTCCTCGGTGCGGACGAGAAACGTGCCCAGGCTGGATCCGCTGGCCACGGGCTTGAGAACGTAGGGCGGCTTCCAATCACACGTTGGGGTCCACTCCTGGCTCTCCGCCATCGGCACGCCGGCGGCCAGCATCGCATCCCGGGCCTTCAACTTATCGAAAGCCAACGCGCTCGCCTCCGATCCGCTCCCCGTAAAAGGCATGCCAACCGCCTCCAGCTCCCGCTGCACCTCGCCGTCCTCCCCGTAGGTTCCATGGAGCGCGAGGAAACAGATGTCGGTGCCCTGGGGGACCTTCACCCCTTTCTCCTTCACATCCACCTCCAGCACCTTCACCCCGATCGAGCGCAAGGCTTTGGCCACGGCCACCCCGCTGCGCAGGGATACTTCCCGCTCGCCGGAGACGCCGCCCGCCAGGACGCTCACTTTCATCTTCTCCGGCTTCATTCATCCACCCCCAGCACGATGACCTCGGGTTCCAGCTCGATCCCGCGGTCGGCTTTGGCCCGGGCGCGCACCTGGTCCATCAACGCCAGGACATCAACCGCCTTGGCCCCACCCTGGTTCACAATGAAGTTGCCGTGCACCGGCGAAATCCTTGCGCCACCCACCGCCGTGTCCTTCAGGCCCAGCTCATCAATCAGCTTACCGGCTGGAATGGTTTTGGCGTTCTTGAAGATGCAACCCGCACTCGGCGCGGCCGGCTGGGAGTCCCAACGCTTGCGGCTGTACTGCTTGAGCTTCTCCGCGATTTCCTCGGACTGAACCGCACTGCCTTTCAGGACCGCGCCCACCGCAATGTCGGTCTCCAACCGCGGCACCTTGCGGTACTTCACCTCAAACTCCGAGGCCGGCACGTCCTTGACGGTTCCGCTGCGGTCCATCACCCGGACGGCCTCGACCACCTCGAACGTCCACGAATCCATCG
The DNA here is from genome assembly GCA_016876055.1 of Verrucomicrobiota bacterium. Taxonomy (GTDB): domain Bacteria; phylum Verrucomicrobiota; class Verrucomicrobiia; order Methylacidiphilales; family Verrucolacustridaceae; genus Verrucolacustris. Next base: position 3,942 of record VHDM01000048.1, on the reverse strand, counting down.
CCCCGGCGTTCATCCGCATCGCCCCGCCTAACGCCCCCGGAATTCCTTCCATGAATTCCAGTCCCCCAATCCCCGCGGCCTTGGCCGCGGCCACAATCTGCTTCAACCGCGCCCCGGCTCCCGCCCGAACCTTTCCGTTGACCACCTCGATCTTGCTCAGGCCCGGCTTGCCGAAATTCACGCAGACGCCCGGCAGCCCCCCGTCGCGCACCAGCAGGTTGCTACCACGGCCGATCACGGTGAGGGGCACGTTTTTTCCGGCGCAGTGGCGAACGACCTGGGCGAGGGTCTCCTCGGAATCAGGCTCGAACCAGACCTGGGCCGGGCCCCCGATCCGGATGGTGGTGTGCTTTTGCATCGGCTCGTACCAGCGAACGGTTCCCTGCCCTGCCACCAGTTTACGGATCTCAAGGAAGAGCGGCGCCTCGAGCCCGATCCGGTGAGCCAACTGGGTGGAGTCACCCGCGCCCATCACCAGAAACAGATCCCCCTCCTGCCAAATCTTTCCAAGGATGGTCCGGGCTTCCGGCATCGAGTTCGCCAGTTCCACCGGAACCTTCTTTTCGGCCAACTTGGCGGCCAGGACCGCAGAGCCGGAGCCCTCCACCGACGTTTCCCCGGCGGAATAAACGGGCAACACGACCACGGCATCGGCCCGGCTCAAGGACTCTACGAATCCTTCCATGAACGTGGAGAGGCGGGTGTGCCGATGCGGTTGGAAGATGGCCACCACGCGTTGGCGACCCCGGGCCTTGGCTGCATCGATCGTCGCAGAGACTTCCCGCGGGTGGTGGGCGTAGTCATCCACGATCTCAAGCTCTGGTGTGGCGAGGACGACCTCAAAGCGGCGATCGGCCCGGCGGAACGCGGCCAAACCTTTGCGGATCTTTTCAACATCCAGTCCAGCCTCTCGGGCCAACGCCAGTGCCCCGAGCGCATTGCCCGCGTTGTGCTTGCCCGGCGCCGCCACGCGGAAGGCGCCGAGATCGTCGCTGCCCTTCTTGGCGGAGAAGCTCACACCGTCCTTGTCCTCGCCTTTCCAGGTGCCGATGTAGTCCGCGCCGCTCTTTTCCCAGCCGAAGGTTTTCTTCGCGGCCAGCTTTCCGGCCGCCTCCATCGCCGCCTTTTCCTCCTTGGCCACCACCACGAGCGGGCCGGAGACCTGTCCAAGCACCTGGCGATACGCCTCCACCACCGCCGACTCGTTCGCATAGCGGTCGGCGTGCTCATGGTCCGCATTCAATAAAATTGCCGCAGCCGGCCTCAGTTGGGCGGGCGCCCCTTCGCTCTCGTCTACTTCTGCCACCATCCATTCGCCGGATTTCCAGGCGCCCGAGGCGCCCAACGAGGGGGCGTAACCACCGAGGTAAAAACAAGGATCCTGACCGGCCTCCTTCCAGATATGGGCGAGCATCGTGGAAGTCGTGGTCTTGCCGTGGGAGCCAAGAACGGCGACGAGCTTTTTCAGCGAGGCCAGTTGGGCGAGGACCTCAATCCGGCGAAGACGCACGATTCCCTTCTTGCCGGCCTCCGCCCACTCGGGATTCGTGTCCGGCACGGCCCCGGATGCGATCACCACCTCCGCATGGCCGAGATGTTCGGCCCGATGGCCGATGGTCATGCGGACGCCGCGGTCACGCAGGCGTTCGGGGGCTTCCTTCAGATCAGAGCCCGTCACCTCGTGACCGAGGTCGACCAAGATGTCGGCAAGCGGGGTCATGCCGGAGCCGGCGATCCCGATCAGGTGGATTTTTTTCCGGCCCCGGGTCCAGCTCTTGGCATCAAAGGACATGGGCGATCTCCTCCGCGATCTTTTCGGCGGCCTCGGGCGTGAACTGCTGGCGGGCGGCGCGGCGCATGTGTTCCTGGCGGACGCAGTCACCCAACAGCCGGGCGATCCGCTGGCCGAGTTCCGTGCCGATGAGATTCTTTTCCGCCACGATCTCGGCGGCGCCGCGATCGGCAAAAGCGTGGGCATTGGCGGTCTGGTGGTCGTCCACGGCCGCCGGAAACGGGATCAGAATGGATGGCACGCCACACGCGGCCAGTTCGGCCAGGGTGCCGGCCCCGGCGCGGGAAACCACGAGGTCGGCGGCCGCGTAGACCGCATCCATATCGTCGCAGAAACCGAGGACCACGGCGCTGAAGCCGGAGTGGTCGTAACCGTGACGGACCTTGTCGGCATGGGCTTCGCCCGCGAGATGTAGAATCTGGATTGTGCTAGCGAGGGACTTGAGAGCCGGCAGGCCTCGGAGCATCGCCTCGTTGATTCCCCTCGCCCCCTGGCTGCCACCCAGGACGGCGACGAGGTGCCGCTTGGGATGAAGACCGAGCTTCTTCAGCGCTTCTTCCTTGGAGATTTTTCCGAGCCGACCGCGGACAGGTGTTCCGGTAACGCTGACGTTCGCCTTAGGGAGATGGCGACCGCACTCCTCAAAGCCCACAAACATCTTTTTCGCCCCAGCGGACAGGAACTTGGTGGCACGGCCAGGGATGGCGTTGGATTCGTGGAGGAAATAAGGAAGTCCGCCGCGCCGGGCCGCACCCACCGAGGCGGCGGAGACAAATCCGCCCATGCCGAGCAGGGCATCGGCCTTAAACCTGGAAAGCTCCTCCCCGGCCTTCCGGACGGCGCCGATCAGTCGGAATAAAAAGGGAACCGCACCGAAGAGTCCGTTCCAACCCACCGCGGGAATTTCCACGCCGTTCTCCGACTCCCCCGCCCCGCTGAGGGCGCGCTTGTCGACCGGCTTGGCCGAGATAAAGAAACGGACTTCGTGGCCACGGCGACGGACGGCTTCGGCGATGGCGAGGCCGGGAAACAGGTGTCCCCCGGTACCGCCGCAGGCAATGGCGAGTCGGCCCATGGCGAACATCACCGCCGGCCTCCGACGAGGCGGCGACTCCGCGCCTCCTCGCGGTACTGGGCCTGACGATGAAGGGAGAGCAGAATGCCGACCGCGGCGAGACAGAGGACGAGGTTGGAACCGCCGTAGCTGATGAACGGAAGCCCCACCCCCTTGGGCGGAAGCAGACCGGTGGTGACACCGAGGTTGGCGAAGGCCTGGAAGCCGACGAGCGCGGTCACGCCGATCCCGAGCACCATGCCGGTGGTGTCGCGGGCGTGGCAGGCGATGTAGCCGCCCATCACGGTGAAAAGCAGGAAGACGGCGACCACCCCGAGGGTCGCGGGCAGGCCGAGCTCCTCCCCGAGGATCGGAAAGATGAAGTCGGTGTGCGCTTCGGGAAGATAGAACATCTTCTGGACGCTTTGGCCGAGGCCGACACCTTGGGTGCCGCCGGAGCCGAGGGCGATGAGGGCCTGCCAGACTTGGTAGCCCTCCCCTTGCCGGTGGTCTGCGGGATTCAGGAATCCGAGGATGCGGCCCATCCGTTCCGGCATGGTCATGGCCAACGCAATCACGCCGATGACGGCGCCCAAGCTGAGGACTCCAAGGGGCAAAATCGGCGCTCCGCCCGCAAACAGAACCACCGCCGCCGCCGCGAGCACAAACATGGCCGCACCGAGGTCGGGCTGGCGAATCAGCAGCAACACGGGCAGCGCCAGAATGAGCATGGGCAGGAGCAAGCCGTGCCACGGGCTGGACATCTTGTCTTTTTTCATCTGCACCCACATGGCGCAGAAAATCACCGTGGCCAACTTGAGGAACTCCGCGGGCTGGATCGCAAACGGACCGAGCGGGATCCAGCGGGCCGAGCCCTTCACCGTCTTGCCGATTCCGGGGATCAGGCAAAACGCCACGAGCAAAGTGGCGCCGACCAGGATCCAAAGGCCCCGGGAGACCAGGACCTTTGGATCCAGCCGGCTGAGCGCCGCGCACACCCCCACGCCCACCACCAGCCAGAGCCCCTGCCTTTGGAGGAAGAAAAGGGGTTGGCCCCGGTTTTCGGGGGAGAACGCGCCCACGCTGGCGAGCATGA
>VHDM01000047.1 GCA_016876055.1 Verrucomicrobiota bacterium | reverse complement strand
TTGATTGATCTGTACCGCAAGGACGAGGCGCAAGCCCGGCAGTTGCTGCAAAGTTCAACGATTTCGGCGCAGGTGCAGGCGGCGGCACTCAGCCGGATGACCAACCGCGGGCCGTGGTGGCGGTAGGAGTTGTTTTAAGTTGAAGTAGGTGCGTCGGTGCCGGAGACGGCGAGGGGAGCCGGCCCGGCCAGCTGGGCAAGGCGCCAAGGTGGCGGAGAGTTACTCGAACAGGCGGAAATCAGTATGGGGATGGGGATCGGGAGGGGTTCCAGAATCCGTTTTCCTGTTCCGGTCCGATCCAGCCGATTTGATGTTCCTCATTTTTCCCCCCGTAATAGTTGGGGCCGCCCAAGCGGGCGGGTTTTTCAAGGCTGACGTGGCCGTCACACCACGCGACGAGGGCCCGCCCGTTGGCCCGAAAATGGAGACTGGGCTGGAGAAAGAAGGAGGGGCGGCCCTCCGCGGTGGGTGCAAAATAGGGCTCGGCGAAAGGATACTCCTGAAGGCCTCCGGAGCGGGCCAAGGCGGTGGTGGCAAACATCAGGGTGGTGGACAGGTTGGAAACGCTCGCGGGTCTGGCGGGCTGAAAACTTTCCCCCGGAGTCCCGCCAAGGTAGGCCGCGTTATAGCCGTAGCCGCCGCTTCCCATTTCAAAGGAGCTTCCCTGCAGAGCGCGGGCGGGCAGGAGCGGGCAAAGGGTGATCGAGCGGCTTTGGCCCAGATACGGGGAAAGGTAGCCTTGGGTGGGATCGAAGGTGCCTCCCGTGCGGCCGGTGCGCCGGCCGTGCCAACGGTTTTGATTGGCGCGGTCCATGGCTGGCGCAAAGGTGCCGTGCTCGGCGGCGTACGCGAAATTCGCGGTGACGAGCTGGCGAAGCTGGCCGGCGGAGCGAGCACAAGCCCCGGAAATTCGGGCGGCTTGCAGGGCAGGCAGGGTCAGGCCGGCCACCAAGCCGACCCCGGCCAAGCTGACCAGGAGCTCCACCAGCGAAAAGGCGGCGGGAGGTTTCACGGCGGAGGGGCGAGTGCAGCGGAAACCCGAAAGAAATGCCGATGGCCGTGGAGCGGGGCGGTGAGCGTGACCTCGCGGAGCTGGGACGAACTATTTTCCGTCACGGTGAGGCCGGGGAGGTTCGTGGAGATGATTTCAAAAGGCAGGCCCCCCGTGGAAAGGGCGACGGCGGACCAGGTTGCCAGGTCCACCGAAATTTCCACCGCCAAGCGGAGGTCGGTCTTGGCGGGATCCCGCCGAAAAACCAGGCGCAGCTCGGGGCCTGCCCGCGTCAGGATTGGTTGGTGGCAGCTTGACGGGTCGGTGGGCAAGGTGGCGAAGGCATATTCCATGAGGTTGGAACTGCCGTCCCTGTCCGCATCGGCGGAGGGATCGGAGAGGGCGGTGAAGTTGTCCTGCCAGGCAAACCGGGCTTTTCGCCAAGTGCCGTACCGGCGGGTGACATGGGCGGCGACGGCATCCAAATCAAAACCCGCGCTGCCGGTGCTGGGATACGGGTCGACGATGGGGCGCCCCTCCGCATCGAGGGTCAGGCCGTCACCCACCACATCCACAATCCGGACGTGGGAGACGGAGGTCAGTCCAAGCCAGGCAAAATCAAAAGCCGTCCCATAGGTGGCAGGATATTTTCCGGCCAGTCCATCCAGATCGGTGGGGTCGAGTTCCAGAAAGGCATAGGGGGAGGCGGGGACGGGGGTGGTGGACCGGGAGGTGAATCGGGAAAAGCTGATGCCGTCGGAGGAGACCTCGACAAACGCCAGTTCAAAAAACCCCCGGCCGGCGGTGGTGGCAATGCCGTTTTCGAAAACGACGAGGTCAAAGCCATCGGTATCATGGATCGGGGCCGCAAAGGAAAGGGTGATGAATCCTCCTTCGCCCAAGGTGACGATCGTGGCAACGCCCGTCTGGTAGAAGCCGGTGTCGTCGGCGGGTCCCAGGGCGGCGAGGGGTGTCTGAAACTCTGAGCTGACATTTCCCCCGGGCGAGTAGGTGACGACGGCGTTGGCCCAAGCGACAAGCTCGGGATTTTGCTGGGTCATGGCAGCATCCGCAAAGAGATCAATGGCGGTCGTCCCCTCGGTACTCGGTCCGGGGGCAAAGGGGCCGGCCTGGAGCATCGCCGTGGTCAACCAACCCGTAAGGAGGGTTGACCACGGGGGCGCCGTGAGCCGAAGTTTAGGGACGGAAAGCACGCCGGTTTCTCCGCGTCACCGCCAGCGCCAGGGCGGCCGTCAAAACCAGCGAGGCGGAGGCCGGTTCCGGCACAGCCCCCAGGTTGTCCATCGCAAAGTAAGCCGGCGTGTTCATGCCATAGGAACCGTGATCGGAAGAGGCGAGAGCAAAACGCAACTCATCCACCGTCCCCAACGAGGTCAGGTCAACGAAGGCCCACGAGTTGAGGATGTAGTCCTGGGCGGAGTCGGTGAACCGGTAATCGGCGAGGTAGAAATCCACCGCCCCGGTTTGGTTGCCCCCGAGCCGGCCCTGTACGGTGAGACGAAACCAGTCCGGATCCAGGCCCTGGGTGCCGCCGAACTTTTTGGAAAAACCGGAACCATCGCGCATGTCGAGCGCCGCATAGGTGGTGTTAGCGACGAGCAGCCCGCGCCCCTGAAAATCCCGACTTCCGCCGAAGGAAATCGCCCATGGGGCGCTGGAGGGCTGGTAACCCACCCCATAGTGAAGGGAGCCGTCCGCACCGCCGCCGGGCCGGGCGGCATACTGATTTCCCCAGCCCGGGGTGGTTCCATTTTGCACGGTGGAGTAGGCAAAGCCGCTCCATGAGCCCCAGGCGGAATTATAAAAATTCGGGAAGGTGACTCCTCCCGAGGTAAAGGAGCCGGCTCCGCTGGAGCCGTTCCAGTAGTTGCCGGGGCTCAAGGCTAATTCTTCGAACCCGACGACCGAGGATTGCCCAGAAGGGGTCAGGAGGCTGAGGCTGAGGGCAAGGGCTTGGATGATTTGCTGCCGGCTTGCCTGCGGGGTGAATCTTGGGTGCATGTGACCTTTCCGGCGTGAGCCAGAAGGTACCGCACGGGATGCGGGGGATCCGGACTCTCGCCCTTCATTTTTGCGATGAGGGTTTCCCCCTTCCTTGCGGAAGGGGAGCGATGAGCCCCGGCGGGCAGATATTCGGACTCCGGGCTGGTTGCCTCCTCCCCGCCTTCACCCTTCCGTTTCGCTTTGGGAGCGGAACTTCCGGATTGGCCGCTTTCGCATGGGGACTTGTCACCCGATACCGCAGCGCAACTGTGGCCGGTTCACACGGCCTTCCCTGGATCCTCCGGGGGAAAGAACTGCTCTAAACTTGAGCGTCCCAGGTTCGGGAGTCAATCGGGGGATTGGGGTGGCGGGTCGCGGGTTGCGTGTGACGGGTGTGGATGAAAATCGAAATTCGGAAAGCGGAAAGAATCAGGAACTTGGGAAGCTAAAACGAGTGTGAAACCCGAGCTGATTGGATTCCGTGGTAGCTTAAACTTCCGGCTTAAACTTACCCACCAAACGGGCATGCTGACCCGATGGCTGGCAAATCCTACAACGTGGCCGTGGTCGGTGTGACCGGGGCGGTCGGGCAGGAAATTCTTCGCGTGCTGGAGCGGAGAAAATTTCCCGTAGGAGAACTGGTGCCGTTGGCCAGCGAGCGGTCTGCCGGCATGGAAACCGCTTTTGCCGGGAAAAGGCACAAGGTGCAGAAACTGGGGGCCGCGGCCTTTGCCGGGGTGGACTTCGCCTTTTTCAGCGCCGGGGCCTCCCGCTCCCGGGAGTTCGTGCCGGTGGCGCAAGAGGCCGGGGCGGTGGTCATCGACAACTCCTCCGCCTACCGGATGGATCCGCAGGTGCCTTTGGTGGTGCCAGAAGTGAACGGGGAACTTTTGGAAAAGCATCCGAAGTTGATCGCCAATCCCAATTGCTCGGCGGCCATTTTGGCGGTCGCCTTGGCCCCTTTGCACCGGAAAGCCGGATTGGAGAGCGTGGTGGTGGCGACGTATCAGTCCGCCAGCGGAGCCGGTGCCAAGGCGATGGCGGAATTGGAAAAGCAGGTGAAGGATCATGCCGCTGGCAAGGAGCCCCAGGCCGAAGTGTTTCCCCATGTGCTGGCTTTCAATCTTTTCTCCCATAACAGCCCCGTGGCCAAAAACGGTTACAACGAGGAGGAGAATAAGATGGTGGAGGAGACGCGAAAGATTTTCGGCCTCCCGGATTTAAGGATGGTTCCGACCTGCGTGCGGGTGCCCGTGGCGCGAGCCCATTCCGAAGCGGTGGTCGCCCGCTTTACCAAGCCGCTTTCGGCCAAGGAGGCCAGGGCCCGCTTGGCCAAGGCGGAGGGCGTTCGGGTCGTGGACGAACCGGAGAAGAACCTCTTTCCCATGCCCAAGCATGCCTCCGGCGAGCTGGATGTTTTGGTAGGGCGGATCCGGGAGGTTCCGGGAGACCCAAACTCCCTGGCGTTTTTCGTCAGCGGAGATCAACTGCTCAAGGGAGCGGCTTGGAACGCGGTGCAGATCGCGGAACGATTAATCAGCTCAAAAACCTAAGCCCAAAAATCTTCGTTTACGGTTACAATTCCGTTTACGGAAAAATCAAAATCCAAGCTAGGTAGGGCCCAGCCTCCGAACGGGCCGTTTGGAGCGTGGGCCGCCGGGACGTCGGCCCCTACCCAGATTGAATCCTTGAATAAGTGATCTTTCGTAGCCGTAAACGAGCAGCCCTGGCTTTAAGCAGGTAAGGCGAGGGTGCGGCTAGCGTGCGCCGCCCATGCCCGGAATCGTGCCGCCGCCTTCCCAGGAGGCGGGCTTGTTCCAGGGCAGGGTATTGACGCTGTGCTCGTCCTTGGGCGTGCCATCGGGATTGGTGCCGCCGCCGCTGGAAGCGCAGGAGGCCAGCAACCCCGCGGCAAGCCCTGTCAGGAGGGAAAGAAGGAGCCTTTGCTTCATCCCCAATCAGTACACCACTTGATCGCCCACTTCAATGGCGGTCGCTGGGGTGCCGGGGAGGACGTCGGCCACGGAGGTTTGGGCGTCGACGGTGACGGTCTTGATCTTTCCAATCATCTTTTCGCCTCGGTAAATCACCATGGTCAGCCCCTCCACGACCTGGTCGTTCTTGCCAAGGTCGAGGATCACGAAGTTCCAGGTGGGATTGACCGCCAGAATCCGGCCGGAGAGGGACATCGACTTGGTTCCGCCCGGCTTGGTCATCTCAATCTGTTCGCGAAGTTTTTTCAGTTCCGTTTCGGTTTTTTCCTTGGCGGCGGTAAGCATCTTTTGCTCCCCTTCAGCCACTTTTACCTTTTCGGAAAGGTCATTGATCTCCTGGAAAAGTTCGTCGGGCTTCTTGCCCTTGAGGCCCTCTTCAAAAGTCTGCAACTGGGCGGAGGTAGTCTTAAGTTTTGCATTGGTGGACTCCAAATCCGTTTTGGTGGAATCCAGATCTTTGGAAAGTTTGTCGGCTTGCAGCGTCAATTCCTGATTTTTCGCTTTTTGTTCCGTGAGGTTTTCCTCGGAGGTTTTTAATTTGCCTTGGTTGCTGATGAGCTCTTCGTTGGCGGTGTTCCACTTTTCACCGGCCTGGCCGACTGAGGCGGCCGGTTGAGCCGTGTCGGCCATGAAATCGCCCGTGTATTGCAAGCCGAGCGCCGGGAACTTGCCTCCGCGCAGACTCTCCTCCACGGCGCGCAGTTGGTTGGCAAACTGGGTTTTGGCGCCGCTGACCATAAAGGCCAGCACGGCTGTCGCAAGCGACAGGGCCACGGAACCCCCTAGGCTGATTTTTCCCGCAATCGTCATATTTTGGCTTGGGGCAAAGTCTCCGCCCCACCCCTTGATTCCCAAGGGCTTTTGATTTTTTTATTCGGGACTTATTGGCGGGACTGCGAATTTATGTGAGTTTCTTTCGACGGTATTTTTCCAGGGAATCAGCCACCTCCTGCCCGGCCGCCCTTAATTCGTCTCGCAGCCACTCCGGGCTCAAGCCGAACGCGCCAAACGACTCCACCGCAGTGATTTCCGCATGGTCCGCAGAAACCACGCCGATCTCCCCTTGGCCGGCATGAGCCTGAACAATCCTTTCAATGATGCTATCGGCGGTCTGGACCCCGGAAGCGTACAGGACAGCCAAGGAGTCCTTGGGGGTCTCTTCTTTGCCGCCCGCGCGGCCGTCAAAAACCAAGGTTACCCGCCATCGGCCTGAGTCGTGGAGATCGGACATGTGGCGAATCAGCTCCCGGCGCGCCTGAGCCGGCTGACGATTGTGCAGCGAACGGAGTTCCGGCCAGGAATGAACAATGCTGTGTCCGTCCACCAACAGGTAACGGGGCGCGGCTTCCTTATCGGACCGCGCGGCAGGGCTCATCCCGCGGCAGGTTTGGGCGCAGATCCCGCTTTCTTGGCTGCCTTTTTCCGCTTCCAATAACGGAGCCGGCGGCGCTTCTTAATTCCTTTGTTGTACTGCTTGCCCATGGGCGGGAAGAGTGAGGCAACCCATCAGCAGGGTCAAGGTTCGGCTTTGACGAGGATCAGAATGGGGCGGAAACATAAAAGGCAAACCGCTGGGTTGATTTCGAAAAGAGAATGCCCAAGATAAGTTGATGCGTTGGGCGATTTTGTTAATCAGCGGCGTGGCCTTGTTCCGATGTCTGCGGCCCTGGGTGGGGGGACCCGAAAATTTCGCCCCGCTGGCGGCCTTGGCCCTTTGCGGTGCGTTTTACTTTCAGAAACCGTGGAACTGGGCCGGCCCGTTGCTGGCTTTACTCATTTCCGACGCGGTTCTCAATTTGCACTACGGACAGGCAATTTTCACCCTGAACACCGCGGCCGCGGCCGCGGCCTACCTGTTCATTGTGGAGCTGGGCCGATGGTTAGCTGCGCGTCCCTCCTGGGGCAGTTGGTTCGGGGGCGCGTTGGCCTCCTCGCTGGTGTTCTATCTCGTGACCAACTCGGTCTCGTGGTGGGGCAACGTGGGTTATGACAAAAGTGCGGCCGGCTGGTGGCAGGCGCTGACGGTCGGGCTGCCCGGTTTTCCGCCCACCTGGACTTTTCTCCGTGCTTCGATGATTTCAGATCTGCTGTTCACGGCGCTCTTTGTGGCCGGAATCGAATGGTCGGCCCGGCGCAGTCCGGGGAAGGTTCGCCCAGGGCTTTCCGGGGCGCACGTCCGCTAGGTGGCCGGTTCGCTTCGCATCGCCGTTATCGCAGATACCCACGACCGGCTTCCTCCCGCGTTGCTCGAAGCCATCCGGCAGGCCCATGAAATCTGGCACCTTGGCGATGTCTGCGAGCAGGCGACGCTGAACGTCATCCAGGATCTTGGTCCCAAGGTCTTTGTTGTCCGGGGAAATCAGGACAACCAACCGGACTGGCCGATGAGCTTGAAGCTGGAGCGGTTCGGCCACCGTTTTCATCTGGTGCACATTCCCCCCGGGCATGCCCCGGCGGGGACGGAATATTTGCTCCACGGTCACACCCATGTGCCGCGGGATCAAAAAGTGGAGGAGACACGTTTTCTCAATCCTGGGCCGGCCGGCTTGGCCAACAAGGGTGCGCCAAGGTCGTTTGCCTGGTTGGAGCTGGCGGAGGGCAGGGAACCGGTGTTTCGGTTGGCCGCGGTCCGCTGATGGCCGGCGAAAGCCGCGGGCGGAGCTGTTATCTCGAAGTCGGGCGCAGGCCAGAACCCAGGGGGGGTTGCCATTGGGGGGTTTGGGGAAGCACTTAAGCAAACCGCGAAAATTCACATTGTCAGCGGATCAGAGGCTGAATCTGCTTATCTAGGCAAACTTGGCTAAAAACATTTGGAGGTATCTGCTAATCAACCTATTACATTAGGCAGATGCAACCGAATCTTCTTCGACTTATGGTGCTTTTCGCCTTTTTGGCGGGGATAGACGGATGGGCGAACGGGGGTGCCAAGGATCCCTTTTCGGCGGAACGGTACTATTCCGCCCCGATGAAATTCGTCGGGGAGAAGATCAAGGTGCGGCTTTTCAAGATTGAGCCGCGGCCGAACCTGACGGCGGCGGACTTGGGCCATGTTTGGTTCCAAGCGACCACCAACCGGGAAGGCACCGAGGCTCTGAAGATCCACATCCGGGTGGAGCAGGAGCAGGCCGAGATGTTTGCCCGGAATTTTCAGACCGAGACTCGGACGGGGCGGCTGGTGGACGGGATATTTGGACGCCGATCCTCCCGCACGGATCTTTCCCCGGAAATCGCCGCCCAAGTTGGATTTTTTCTGGCGATCGGGGAGCGGGCGGAGATTCATCAGGCTACCGGGGAGATGGTCAGCGGCAGTCTGGTGGTGGCGCCGTCGCCGAAGCGGGAACCGAAGATGGCAGCGGTGGCCACCTCGGCCGGTTTGCAGGAAGAGCCCAAACCCGCCGCGTTTTCCGGGCCCAAACTGATTTTGGTGCGGAGCGGGCCTCGGCCTCTCCTGCAGCTTCGGGAAGCCGCCCAGGTGGAAATTAAACCTGAGGTGCTGGAGGTTCTGGCCCAGGACGGTTCCCTGCAATCGGTGATTGGAAAAAGCAGTGTGCTGGCGGTGTTGCCGGCGCCGATCGGGGAGGCGA
>VHDM01000046.1 GCA_016876055.1 Verrucomicrobiota bacterium | reverse complement strand
TGCAGTGTCGCGGGGCCAAGGCGTTGGCGAAGAAGATCCGTTGTGCCGGGGCCGTCTTTATCGGAAACCACTCGGCGGTGGCACTGGGGGATTATCTCTCGGGTCCGAGTCACACCCTGCCGACGGGCGGGGCGGGCCGGGCCTTCGCCGGGCTACGGGTGGAGGACTTTGTGAAGCGGGTGAGCGTGGTGGAGTACGGGGCGGCCGCAGTGCAGAAGTCGGCACGGACGGTCGGGCTGTTGGCCCGGCTGGAGCGGCTCGACGCCCACGCGGATTCGGTCGAGACTCGGCTGTCATGAGCCAAGGGAAGCGACAGGCCAAAAAAACCCGCAAAACGAGCGAGACCGAGATCACGGTATCGCTGGGTTTGGACGGAAAGGGCACGGCCAAGGTCAAGACGGGCATTCCATTCTTTGATCACATGCTGAATCTCTTCGCCCGGCACGGCTTGTTTGATCTTCAGGTCGTGGCGAAAGGGGATCTGGAGGTGGACCTGCACCACACGGTGGAAGACGTGGGGATCGTGCTGGGGCAGGCGCTGGTCGCGGCTTTGGGGAAGAAGGAAGGAATCCGAAGATATGGGACGGCCCACGCCCCAATGGATGAGACTTTGGCCCGGGTGGCCATCGATCTAAGCGGAAGGCCTTATCTGGAGTTGCGCGGGCTCAACCATCGCGGAAGGGTGGGCAATTTTCCGGCGCAGCTGGTCGAGGAGTTTCTCCGGGCCCTGTCGGTGCACGGAGGGATGAATCTGCATGCCGAGGTGCTGTACGGCAGGGACGGGCACCACCAGATCGAGGCCATCTTCAAGGCGCTGGCCAAGGCCTTGGAGGAAGCGGTTCGTCGGGATGCGAGGGTTGGAGGAGTACCCAGCACCAAAGGAAGCCTTTGAGGCGTGGGTTCTGCCTTGGGGGGAAAGAACTCGACGGGAGGAATGCGGGGAGGGGATCATTTCGCAATGGCCAAGGCTAAAAAGATTCCGGGCGAAGGCGGGTTTGAGGAGGCGCTCGAGGAGTTGGAAAAATTGGTGGAGCAAATGGAGTCCCCGGAGCTGCCGTTGGAAACCATTGTGGAAAAGTATGAAGTAGGGATGAAACTGGTGGCTGCTTGCACCGAAAAGCTTAAGGCAGCAGAAAAACGTATCTCCCTGTTGACCAAGAAGAAGGACGGATCCTTGCAGGAGGGAGAACTGGAAGGCTTGGAGGCTGGTCCCAAGGGAAAGAAGGCTGGTCGAGACGTCCCGGACCTGCTTACCTAACCAACTCTTATGGCCACTCCTTTGCTGGACTCGATCAAGGGTCCCCAGGACGTCAAAAAGCTTCCCTTGGAGGACCTGCCGCGACTCGCGGAGGAAATTCGGGAAGAGCTTATCGATGTCCTGAGTAAGACCGGCGGGCACCTCGGACCCAATCTGGGCGTGGTGGAGCTGACGATCGCCCTGCACCGGGTCTTCGACACCCCGACGGATCATTTCATTTTTGACGTCAGCCATCAGGCCTACGTCCACAAGCTCCTCACCGGCCGGCGGGATCGTTTCCACACCATCCGGCAACCCGGCGGGCTCAACGGCTTCATGCTGCGGAGCGAGAGTAAACATGACTGCTTCGGGGCCGGCCACGCGGGTACCGCCCTTTCCGCGGCCCTCGGCATGGCGACCGCCCGAGACATGCGGGGCGGCAAGGAGCATGTCATTTGTCTGGCCGGCGATGCGGCCTTCACCTGCGGGATTACCTATGAGGCTCTCAACAACGTCTCCCATCACACCAAGCGGCTGATTACGATCCTCAACGACAACAAATGGTCCATTGACAAGAATGTCGGAGCGATCGCCGGCTACCTAAACAAGATCACCACCGATTCCCGTTTCGTCCATTTGCATGAGCGAGCCGCCCACTTTATTGAAAAAATGGGCGGGGCGAAGGCGCTGAAGGTGGCCCGGCGGGCCGAGGAGCATGTGAAGGGGATGATATTCCCCAGCGTGATTTTCGAAGAACTGGGGGTGACCTACTACGGGCCGGTGGATGGGCACGACATCCCGTCCCTCATCAAGATGTTTGAGTTCCTGAAGGTCCAGAGCTTTCCGGTGATCCTCCATGTGGTCACGGTGAAGGGCAAGGGCTTTGAACCGGCGCTGGTGAAGCAGAAAAAGTTTCACGGGCTCGGCCCGTACGACCCGGAAACCGGCGAGACCAAATCCCTTGGCCAACCCACCTTCAGCGAGGTGTTTGCCGATCATCTCGCCAAACTGGCCGAGGGCGACCCGCGGATTGTGGCAATCACCGGGGCGATGCCCAATGGCACGGGACTCGACCGTTTCCAGCCCAAGCACCCGGACCGGTATTTCGATGTCGGCATCGCCGAGGAACACGCGGTGCTCTTTGCCGCCGGCATGGCCACCAAGGGCTTCAAGCCCTTCTGCGCGATCTACTCCACCTTCCTGCAGCGGGCCTACGACCAGATCATTCACGATGTCTGTCTGCAAAACCTTCCCGTGGTTTTCTGCATGGACCGGGGCGGCCTTTCCGGTGACGACGGCCCGACCCACCACGGCCTTTTCGACATCTCCTACATGCGGGGCGTGCCAAACATCATTCACATGTCCCCCAAGGATGAGGACGAGTTTGTCGACATGCTGTACACGGCCAGCATGCACAACGGCCCGAGCGCGATCCGGTATCCCCGGGGCACTGGCCCGAACGCCGCGATCAAGAAGGCCCCGATGGCCCTGCCGATCGGCAAGGCCGAGGTGATCCGGCACGGCAAGAAGGTGGTGATCTGGTCGTACGGGCAGATGTTGCCGCTGGCGCTGAAACTTTCCGACGAACTCAAGGAGGAGGGAGTCGAGGCGGCCGTGATCAACGCCCGCTTCGCGAAGCCGCTCGACACCGCCATGCTCGAACTGTTTGCCAAGAGCGCCGAGGTCATCGTCACCTTCGAGGACCACGTTCTCAAGGGTGGATTCGGCAGTGTGATTCTTGAGGAGCTGGCCGAACTGGGCATCTCCCCACCGGTGGTGCGGATCGGCTGGCCGGACGAGTTTGTGGACCATGGCAAGCCGGACGCCCTGCGGGAGCGGTACGGGGTCAGCGTGGCGGCCGCTAAGGAGAAGCTCGCTCCCTACTTGACCCGAATCAAGGGCGCGGGCCGTAAGCTCCAGCCCACCGCGGCCTGATCCCTTGCGGATCCCGGCCCACTTTCCTTCCCGATGAAAATCGTGCTCGCCTATTCCGGAGGTCTCGACACCTCCGTGCTACTCGCCTGGCTCAAGGAGACTTACGACGCCGAGGTGATCGCGTTTTGCGCCAATATCGGCCAAGAGGAGGAGTTGCAGGGGCTCAACGCCAAGGCCCAGCGGACCGGCGCCAGCAAGGTGTACATCGACGACCTGCAGGAGGAGTTCGCGCGGAACTTCATCTTTCCGATGATGCGGGCAGGGGCGATCTACGAGGGGCAATACTTCCTGGGCACATCCATTGCCCGGCCGCTGATCGCAAAACGGATGGTGGAGATCGCGCGGAAAGAAAAGGCACAGGCCTTGGCCCATGGGGCAACCGGGAAAGGAAATGATCAGGTTCGGTTCGAGCTGACGGCGGCGGCGCTGAGTCCGAACGTGGACGTGATTGCGCCATGGCGGGATGAGCGGTTCCGGCAGCAGTTCCCGGGCCGGCAGGAAATGATCCATTACTGTGAGGAGAAGGGGATTCCGGTCCAGGCCAGCGCCAAGCAGCCGTACTCGATGGACCGGAACCTACTCCACATCTCCTATGAGGCCGGGATGCTGGAGGATCCGTGGTTTGATGCCTTTGCGGCCTCCAACAAGAAAATGTTCACTCTCTCGGTCTCACCGGAAGACGCGCCCAATCGGTCGGAGTACGTGACGCTCGAGTTTCGGAAAGGCAACTGTGTGGCGGTAAACGGCCGGAAACTGTCACCGCTGGGGGTGATGAAGGTTCTCAACAAGCTTGGTGGCAAGCACGGGGTGGGGCGGGTCGACATGGTGGAAAACCGGTTTGTGGGGATGAAGAGCCGAGGCGTGTATGAAACCCCGGGCGGGGCCATTCTCCATTTTGCCCACCGGCAGATGGAGAGCCTGACGATGGACCGGGAAGTGATGCACCTGCGGGACAGCTTGATTCCGCGGTACAGCGAGCTGGTTTACTACGGATTCTGGTTTTCTCCGGAACGGTTGGCTCTGCAGGCTTTGGTGGAGGAGAGCCAAAAGAACGTCTCCGGCACAGTTCGGGTGAAGTTGTACAAAGGCGGAATCTATGCGGCGGGAAGAAAATCCCCACTTAGCCTCTACCATCCGGACATCGCCACCATGGAGGCGGACCCGACCCAGGCTTATAACCAGGACGATGCGACGGGATTCATTCGGCTGAATGCGCTGCGATTAAAAGTGGCGGCGCAGGTCGGTAAGAAAACTTAACGTTTCCAAGGTTCGGAGCACCGGCCTCCCAGGAGCCCGGGGTCTATGGTCTCCAGGGGGCTAACGACTACCGGCGTCTGGCTCCGAAACTGTAGCCGCGGGCGGTGCGGACGCCGCGGGTGCGGGTGTGGGCGACGGTATGGCCCTCCTCAAAAAGCGCCGTAAATTTATAGGCGAAGTTGTCCAATTTCTTACGGGGGAGCTTCTGCTGGATGAGGCGTTCAATCGCTTCGACGTACGGAAGCTCCTCGGCCACGAAAAGAGTTAAGGCATCGCCCTCCGTGGCGGCCCGGCCGGTACGGCCGATCCGGTGGACGTAATCCTCGGGATGTTGGGGCACATCATAGTTGATGACATGGGTGACGCCGGCAATGTCGAGCCCCCGGGCGGCGATGTCGGTGGCGACGAGCACCGGATATTTTCCGGAGCGAAACCCGGCGAGAGCCTCGTTTCGCTCGCCTTGGGAGCGATCGGAATGCATGACGCCGACGGGATGGGGCAGGTGGGTGAGGCTGGCTGCGACCCGATCCGCGCCCATTTTGGTCCGGCAGAAGACAATGACGCTTTCGTAATGGGTTTTTTCCAGCAGGCCGAGGAGGAGCTCGTGCTTCTGGTCCGAGGCGACCGGGTAAAGGGCATGACTGACGGTCTCGGCGGCGGAGCGGCGCAGACCGATTTCAATGGTCAGGGGATCGCGCAGTACCCAGGAGGTAAGGCGTTCAATTTCCGGCGGGACGGTGGCGGAGAAAAAGAGGGTTTGGCGCTTGGAGGGGCAGAAGCCGACGATCTTTTTGACGTCGGGGAGGAAGCCCATGTCGAGCATCCGGTCGACCTCGTCCAAAACGAGATGGGTGAGATGGGCGAGGTGGATTTCCCCCTGGTCCATGAAGTCAAGAAGGCGGCCAGGGGTAGCCACCAGGATATCCATGCCCCGGGCAATCTGTTCCCGTTGACTGCCGTAACCCACGCCTCCGTAGATCAGGCCGATGCGCAGGCCGGTGTGCTTGGAGAATTTGCGCAGGGCTTCGGCGACCTGGTCGGCCAGTTCCCGGGTGGGCTCGAGGATGAGAGCGCGGAGCCGTCCCGGTTTTTCAAGATGCTGGAGGATGGGCAGGGCAAAGGCGGCGGTTTTGCCGGTGCCGGTCTGAGCCGAACCGATCAGATCCCGCCCGGTCAGGGCGACGGGGATGGCCTGAGCCTGAATGGGGGTGGGCTCCTTGAAGCCGAGTTCTTCCACCGCTTTCAGGATGGAAGGAGCTAACTGAAGGGATGCGAAATCCACCCAGCACTCTAGCCTGAGCGGGAGGAGGGGAGCAAGGTGACGAAAGGTTACGGATGGACGGGCAAGGGGACTTTTTTTAGAATTTCAAGCTTATGAAGACCGCGTATGAGCTTGCGATGGAGCGGTTAGCATCCACGGAACCAGAGCGAAAGCTGACCCCGGAACAAAAGAAGAAATTGGCTGAGGTGGACGAAACCTATCGGGCCAAAATGGCTGAAAGGGAGACTTTCCTGGGCGCCAAGATCGCCGGTGCCAAGGCGGCTGGGGCTTTTGAGGAGGCTGAGGTCCTGCAGGAGGAGTTACGCCGGGACCTTCGGGGGATCCGGGAGGAATGGGAGCAAAAGAAGGAGAAGGCCCGCGCCGCGGTCTGAATCGGGGATGAGCGGGAATGGCGGAAGCCCGTTGCCGGGCAGGATCCAGCGCCTGTTGCGGGCTTGGGCCAAAATCGTTGTGGCCCGGCGGAATCTGATCCTGGGGGCGACTTTGGGTCTGGTGGCGGTGGCCGGCATCCTGACCGGAACAGGGTTGGTCATCCGCAACAGCACGCTGGATCTCATCCGCAAGGATTCGCCGGTGTTTCAAAAGTATTTGGCCTACATGGAGGAGTTTGACGTCCGGGATGAAATCGTTGTGGTTTTGAGGAGCGACGACCTCAAAGCGAGCCGCCAAGCGGCCAATCACTTGGCGGAAAAACTGAAAACGGAGAAAGGGTTGTCACGGGCGTATTACCGGCATGACTTTTCCCCGATGGCTGACCGGTTGCTCTTGCTGGCTGACGAAGAGCGACTGACCGGGATTCGGCGGCAAATGGAGGAGTTAGCGGCCCTGGTCAAAGGAAATAAGCAGGCCCTCAACCTGAATGGGATCCTCGGGGAGGCCTCCGCCAAGTTTAACGACCCCTACCTCCGCAAATCCTCCAACTGGCAGGAATTCATTCCGTTTATTGAGGAGTTTGTTCGAAATCTCAAGCGTCTGGCCAAGGACCTTGAAAAACCGTTGGGGGAAGGAAACGCAACGCAGGGCTTGGGAGAGCTTTCGGAATTCGAGGCGGACCTGCTCAAGAACGAATACCTCAGCCTCGGGGAGGATGGAAAAACCATCCTGATGCTTCTGCGGCCCAGCGTGGAGGAACAAAAAAGCGCCACCCCATTCAGCGGGGTCATCCAGCGAGTGCGCAAGCTCGTCGAGCAAACCCGGCCGGCATTTCCCAATGTGACGATGGGGGTCACCGGCGAACCGGTACTCTTGGACGACGAACTGCGCCAGAGCGAGCGGGACATGATTTTTGCCTCGATGCTCACCCTGACCCTGATCGTGATCCTGTTTTTGATCGCCTACGGGGAATTCACCCGGCCCCTGATGGCGATCTTGGCACTGCTGGCCAGCATTGTGGTTTGTTTGGGGCTGACCACGGCCTTCATCGGACATCTGAACATCATTTCCCAAGCCTTCATTGTGATGATCCTGGGATTGGGGATCGACTTTGGGATCCAATTCCTGGGGAGGTACGAGGAGGATGTGAGCCGGGGACGAAGCCCGGCGGAATCGGTGGAAAATACCATGGCCACCACGGGCTCCGCCTTGCTTACCGGGGGTGGAACCACGGCCGCCGCGTTTTACGCGATGTGTTTTAACGACTTTACCGGCCTGACCGAACTGGGCTGGATCGCCGGCACGGGCGTCTTGCTGGCGCTGGCGGCCAGCCTTTCCGTGTTGCCAGCGCTGCTGTTATGGCGGGACCGGGAGAGCACGGCCCTCAAGAAGGGAGCGCTATTACGTTTTGGTTTTGGGAAAAAGCTGGACCGCAACCTGACCTCCCATCCGTATTTGGTGCTGGCGGGCGCGGCGGTCTTGACCTGGTTTGCCTGGAACCAGTCACGGAAAGTCACCTTCGACTATAATCTTTTGCATCTGCAAAACCCGGGAATGGAGTCTGTCCAGCTGACCCGGGAGTTGCTGGACACGGGCAAGGGCTCGGTCATTTACGGGGTCGCCATCGCCGAAAGTGTCGAGCAGGCCGACCGCATGGCTGATGAACTTCGGGAGAAGGCCGCGGTGAGCAAGGTGCGGACCCTTGGGGATTTTGTCCCGCGCGACCAAAACAAGCGCATGGGAGAGGTGAAACGGATCGCGCAGGTGGCGGGGCAGATCAGCCTTGAGACCGGCAGAGAGCAAAAAGTGGACGTTGCCAAGGCGAAGCAGGACCTGGAATTCCTGCTTGAGTCCTCCCAAGAGGGGGCCAAGCAGGCCAAGTCGTACCTCGGTCTTTCCAAGCGGGCGCGCCAGGCGGTCGAGACCTTTGAAAAGCTGATCCCGCCGCTGGAACGGGCGGTGGCCGCCCTCGACAAGCTGGATCCCGCAGAGGCGGAGCAAAGGTTGCAGCGCCATCAGGTGAAGCTGGTGGGCTCAATCGTCCAGAACCTGGGTTGGCTTAAAACCCAACGGGGAGACCGTCCGCTCACCTCCGAGGATCTGCCCCCGGAGCTCAAGCAACGGTATCTTTCCAAAAACGGCAAGGTGCTCCTGGAGATCGAGCCAGCCGTGGACGTCTGGGAGCGGAAACCGACGGAGGAGTTTGTCGAGGAGATCCAGAGGGTGGCCCCGGAAGCCACCGGCACCCCCGTGATGAACCTGGAATATATCGATCTGCTCAAGGAAAGTTACGTCCAGGCGGCCTTGTATGCGGCCGGGGTGGTGGTGGTGCTGATCTTCCTGCTCTTTCGAAGGCTTCAGGATGTGTTGCTGACGTTGTTGCCTTTGGCGATCGGGATTCTTTGGATGTTTGGCTTGCTGGGATTCTTTAAAATCCAGCTGAATCCTGCGAATATCGTCACTCTGCCCATGTTGCTGGGGATCGGCGTGGCCTTTGGGGTCTATGTGATGGCCCGGTACCGGGAAGAGGGGAAAGTTAGAATTTTTGAGTCCAGCACCGGCAAGGCGGTGATTCTGTCCGCGATGACGACCCTTTTTGGCTTTGGGTCAATGCTTTTGGGAGAATACCGCGGACTTGTCAGTCTAGGGATGGTGATGAGTTTGGGG
>VHDM01000045.1 GCA_016876055.1 Verrucomicrobiota bacterium | reverse complement strand
GAGCCTTTCAAGGCAAGACGGAACAGGCGATCAAGAAGAACACCCTGATTTTTGTGACTCCCCGCATCTTGCAGGTGGACGGGCAGCCCCTGAATCCGACCGCGGGCGCTGACACGACCGCGTCGGCGGCCCTATCCCCCTAAAGGATCAGCGCCGAATGAGGCGGTATTCAAAGTCCCGGGGGATTTCCCGGGTGTTGCCGGCGGACCAACCTAGGATGTTGGCGGTGGAATAGCCCAGGCCGCCGAAGACAAAATAGAAAAGGGAACTGGCCACATCGGCGGTCTCGGATTTGGCATACCAAAGCCTCGGACCCAGTTCCTTGGGCCCGTGGGAGGGGAGGTCAATACCGCCGCGGCGCTCGGCTTCGCCGATCTTGATTTTTTCAAGGGACTCGTAGCGTACCCAGACCGGTTTTTTTTCGGGCTCGGCATAGCGCGACTTGGGTTTTGGCACTGCGACCGGCGGGGCCTGATCACGGCGGATCTGGTCGGTGGCCTGCATGAGCGGGGAATCAATCGGGAGCTGGAGGATCTGGCGGTATGTTCCGGCCGGCAGGACAATTTTCTCGTCGGTTTCAGCCGTGGTGATCTCCAGGTCTTCCGGCAGGTTGAGGTTGGCAAGTTCCGGGGTGATGGCCGGCTTGTTGGTGCGGTCGGGCAAGAGATAGTTCGCCCGGGTCGGCTCCTCTTGAGGTTGGGCGGTGGAGGCGGCACGGCCGGAACCGACCTGGAAGCCCAGGGCTTTGGTAGGCGCTGAGTTTTTGGCGGCGTGGGCCGGCAAGGGAGTCGCAAAGGGGACCTCCTGGGGTGATTCCGGCTGGGCAGAGGGGAGGGAAAGACGGCCGGGGCTGCTGTGACTTTCGGGAAGGGAACCCGGGGACTGGGCCAGCAGCCGTGCAGAAAGGAAAATAACCAAAAGGGCGGGGCAGAACCGGGGCGTCACCCCTGCACCAGCCCAAGGCGGCGCAGCCAGACGGCGGCCCGGGGATGTTCTTGGCTCCAGCCCTGTAATTCCCATAACCAACCCACTTTTTCGGCAAAAAGATAGAGGCCGACCAGCCCAAACCCGAAAATCGGCAGGGTTCCTGCCAAGAAAGGGGAAATTCGGTTGCCCTGCCCCAACGCCACGCAGAGGCGCGTAAAAACGAGAAAGGCAAACAGCACGAAGACGCTGCTGAAGACGGTGGCGGCCACGTTGCGGCGCGCATCGGTCATGCCGAAGGCGATCCCAAAGAGGCAAAGCAGCGGGCAAGCCAGCGGGTACATCCAACGATGCCAATGTTCCGTGGCATACGGGGCCCGTAAGCGCTCGTTGAGGCGGGCGGTGTCCCCGGCCAAACGGGCCACCTCCGGCCACGGCAGGACGTCCGGCGGCACCAGCTTGGCAGCCAGCATGGTGGGGGGTTCCGTCAGCTCGGGAAGCTGGAGCTCGGGCAGGATCGGCCCGGCGGCGGCGAGGCCGATCTCGGCGCCATAGTCGATCCGCCGGGCATGCTGAAAGTGCCAGACCCCGCTTCGGTATTCCCCTGCCAGGGCAAACACCTTGGCCAGATCGCGACCCTCCGGCTCCGACCGGAAAAGAATCTCAACGTTCTGTAAAGTTTGGGTGTTGAGATCGAGCCGGCCGATGTACCAGATGGTGCTGGTGGTGATTCCCGGCAGTTTGGGGGAGCGGTAGACGACTTGCCCAAAACTATTCTGGTTCACCTCCTCTTTTTTGATCTGTCGTTTGACCTTTTCCCGGTTGGCTTGGGCGCTGGGGGAGAGGGAAAAGGAGAGAAAATAAAGAACCAGCGACAATCCGGCGCTGCACAGCAAGAAGGGGCGGGCCAAAAGGAGCGGACTCATGCCGGCGGCGAGCAGGGCCACGGATTCCCGGTGACGGGAAAAATAGGCCAGGACATAGAGGGTGGCAAAAAGGACCCCGACGGGGAGGATCGATTGGGCTAAATCGGGCAGCTGCACCAGGAAGTATTTGGCGAGGAGCCAGGGCGGGGGCCCCTGATCGATGAGCCGCCCGATCTTGTCGAAGATGTCAAAGGTGAGCCAGAGGGTGAACAGGGCGGCGATGACGAACAGCAAAGGGAAGAGAACCGACTGCCAAAGATATTTTTCGACGATTTTCATCTTCCGTGGGAGGCTAGCGGGAGTCCGTCATGAATCTTGCCCACGATCTTTCCGCCTTGGAGGAAACCGTCAAGCGGTGTCATAGCCTTGTACCCGCTGTGGAGGCCGCCGGGCGCGCCTTGGCGGAGCGGGTGAAGGCCGGAGCCAAGGTTCTGACCTGCGGCAACGGCGGTAGCGCGGCGGATGCCATGCATCTCGCCGAGGAGATGACGGGCCGGTACCGGACGAACCGCAAGGCTCTGCCCGCCCTTTCTCTTTCCGCTGACGGCACTGCCTTGACCTGCATTGGAAACGACTGGTCGTTTGAGGATATTTTTTCCCGGCAGGTGGAGGCATTTGGTCAACCCGGGGACGTGTTGGTGGTCTTCAGCACGAGCGGCAAGTCTCCCAACCTCCTGAAAGCCTTGGAAACGGCCAAGGCCCGCAAAATGTTGAGGCTGGCTGCCTTGGGAAAAGGGGGAGGGGGGGTGAAGCCCCTGTGCGACCATGCGATCGTGGTGCCGAGTGACGACACTTCCCGGATTCAGGAGATGCACGGTTGGATTTTGCACGCCTGGCTGGAGTGCGTGGAAACCTTGGCCGTTGGAAAGACCTAAGGTTACGGACTTTATTCTTGGAGGAGGACAGCCTTTTCGATAAGGTGTGAGGTTCGTCTTCGGACCTTGCGCAGGATGCCAAGCAACCCCGGGGGCGCAACAAGGAGATCGCATCTATGGCCGTGGTGATTCGTTTGAGAAAAGAAGGGAAGAGAAACCGTCCCTATTTTCGGGTGGTGGTGACCGACAAGCTCAGTCCCCGCGACGGGCGTTTTCTGGAATTGGTGGGGACCTATGACCCCATGGGCAAAAACGAGGGCATGAAGCTCAAACTGGATCGGATCGACCACTGGATCGGCCAAGGGGCCAAGGCCAGTGAGACCGTGGCCAGCTTTATCCGCAAAGCGCGCCGCACCGCCAAGGCCTAACCCTGCGGTGAGACCCGGAATCCCATGCGATATTTCCTCGAAATGGTTCTGGGTCGTCTCGTCACGCATCCCGACGAGATCGACGTTGAGGAAACCGGCGATGACCGGGGCATCCTTTTCCGCATCCGCGTAAATCCTGAAGATCTCGGCCGGATCATCGGCCGCAACGGCCGCACCATCGAGGCCATCCGCTCCCTCCTCAACGCCGCCAGCCGGGACAATCGGCGCGTATTCGTGGAGGTGGAGGACGGGGAGGGACCCGCATGACCATTGATCTCCTGACTCTTTTTCCGGCGATGGCCCAGGCGGTGATGGCTGAAAGCATCCTCGGGCGCGCCCAACGGGCCGGCTTGGTGAAGATCCGAGTTCACCAGCTCCGCGACTATGCCCGCGACCGACACAAAACCGTGGACGATCGCCCGTTTGGTGGCGGTCCTGGCATGGTGATGAAGGCCGAACCTCTGGTGGACGCCATTGAACATCTCCGCGGGGAGGGACCGGATCGCGCCCATGTCATCTATCTGACCCCGGAAGGCGCCAAACTCACCCAAGGTCACGTGCGTACGTTGGCAGCGCAGCATCCAAGGCTTTTGTTGATCAGCGGCCACTACGAGGGGATCGACGAGCGGGTGCGAGAGGGCTGGATTGATGAGGAAATTTCGGTGGGAGACTACATTCTCAGCAACGGCACGCTGCCGGCGCTCACCCTGGTGGATGCGTTGGTGCGACTGATTCCCGGGGCTTTAGGGAACGAGGAGTCGGCGGGGACAGACTCTTTCGAGGCCGGCCTGCTGGAGGGCCCGCAATATACCCGGCCGGAAAACTTCCGCGGCATGAAGGTGCCGGACGTTTTGCTTTCCGGTCATCATGCGGAGATCGAGGCATGGCGGAAGGAGCAGGCCCTGGCCCGGACCCGGGCGCGGCGCGGGGATTTACTTGGAACGACAAAAACGGCAGAACAGAAGATTATCAAGGAGGAGTCGGCATGAGCGCAAAGGTCATCGAAACCATCGAAAAAGAGCAGTTGAAGGAGGGCCGGGCGGGCTTTCGGGTCGGCGACAAGGTCCGGGTTTTCACCCGGGTCAAGGAAGGCGACAAGGAGAGGACCCAGCTCTTTTCCGGCACGGTGATCGCG
Organism: Verrucomicrobiota bacterium; assembly: GCA_016876055.1. Lineage (GTDB taxonomy): Bacteria > Verrucomicrobiota > Verrucomicrobiia > Methylacidiphilales > Verrucolacustridaceae > Verrucolacustris. The sequence continues at coordinate 4,580 of VHDM01000045.1, read as the reverse complement.
CGCAAGGGCCGGGGCCTGAACGAGCAGTTTACCGTCCGCCGGATCAGCTATGGCGAGGGCGTGGAGAGGATTTTCCCGCTGCACTCGCCCCGCATCGAGAAGATCGAGGTGGACAGCCGCGGGCACACCCGCCGGGCCAAACTTTTCTACCTGCGGGGGCGGGCCGACATGTCCGTCAAGGAAGCGGAGACGGCGAAAAGGAGCTGAGCGATTCCGCCCGATTGGAAAGCCGAGCGGGTACAGGCCGGCGGGGCGAGCGTCACCGGGGTGGATGAGGCAGGGCGCGGGGCGTTGGCTGGCCCCGTGGTGGCGGCGGCTTATCGGTTTCATCAAAGGGGGGTGCGGGTGCCCGGGCTCGATGACAGCAAAAAACTGCCTCCCAAAAAAAGGGAGGAAATTTACCGGCGTTTGACGGCAGGGGATTTGGGAGTCTGGGCCGTAGGGGAAGCCTCGGTGGAGGAAATCACAGAGCTGAACATTTTGGTGGCCAGCCAATTGGCAATGAGGCGGGCGGTGGAGGCCTTGCCACCGGCGGAGGGGGTGATTCTCGTGGATGGCCTGGCGGCCAAGCATTTGGGTAAGGTACACGTGCCCGTGGTGGGCGGGGATCGGATCTGCCCTTCAATTGCGGCCGCCTCCGTGGTGGCAAAATTTTCACGGGACCGCATCCTTTTGCAGCTTTCATGGTCTTATCCTGTATATGGATGGGATCGGAATCGCGGCTACGGTACGGCGGCTCATCTCCGTGCCTTGGCGGATCACGGTCCTTGCCCGGTCCACCGCCGAACGTTTCTACCCGTGGGATCGCCGTCCCTGCCCGGTCTGGAGGCATCGTCGGGAGGCCGGTAGCCACGGGGAGAAGGTTGCGGCCCGCTTTCTCGAGCGGGCTGGATTGAAGATTCTGGCCCGCAACTATCGTTCCCGCCACGGGGAGGTGGATCTGGTGGCCCGCCACGGCCGGGAGCTGGTCATGGTCGAGGTGAAGGCCCGGCATCCCCGGGCGCGGCTGGCCCCTGAACATTCCGTCACCTGGGGAAAGCAGCGGAAAATTTTGGGAGTGGCCAATGCCTACCTGCGGGAGTTGCGCTTACGACCGCCGGCGGTGCGCTTCGATATCGTGGAGGTGTGGCAGGCAACGGGAGAAATTCCGCGATGCCGTTGGATCCGCAAGGCCTTCTCCCAGGCGGAGGTTGGCCTGGAGTGGAGCCGATGACTCATTTTGCCCGCACCTGGTCGGCGGCCGTCCTGGGAGTGGAGGCTTGCCCCGTCGCGGTGGAGGTGGATTCAGGGGGCGGAAAGGAAAACTTTGTGGTGGTAGGATTGGCCGATACTGCCGTCAAGGAGTCGCGCCAGCGGGTGAAAGCAGCCCTCTACAACAATGGCTTTGCGGTTCCCGAGGGCTTCATCACGGCCAGTTTGGCTCCGGCAGACCTGAAGAAAGCCGGTCCCAGCTTTGATCTGCCGATTGCCCTTGGGCTGCTGGCCAGCATTGGAACCATTAATCGGGATCGGTTGGCAGAGTGGATGATTATCGGGGAGTTGGGGTTGGACGGAGAGGTCAGGCCGGTGCGGGGAACTTTGGCGATTTCCCTGCTGGCAAGAAATCAGCGGGTGCGGGGCCTGATCGTTCCGGCCCTGAATGCGGCCGAGGCCGCGGTGGTGGAAGGGGTGAAAGTGGTGGCCGTGCGGGATCTGCGGGAAGCGGCCGGGGTAATTGAGGGGAAGGTTCCGGCGCCGCGACCTCTGGTCCACGGTCGGAATGGCCAGGCCGCCGCGGCCAACGGACTGGACTTTGCGGAGGTAAAGGGACAGGAAGCGGTGAAGCGAGCCTTGGAGATTGCGGCGGCCGGCCATCACAATGTCCTGATGATTGGACCTCCAGGCTCAGGCAAGTCCATGCTGGCCAAACGGTTGCCGGGGATCTTGCCGAGGATGGAGATCGAGGAATCCTTGGAAACCACGCGGATCCATAGCGTGGCGGGTCTCCTCAAGGCAGAGGACTCTCTGGTCAGGCAGAGGCCGTTTCGCAGCCCGCACCATACGATTTCGGATATCGGCCTGATTGGGGGATCTGCGAATCCGAATCCCGGGGAGGTCAGCTTGGCCCATAACGGAGTGCTTTTCCTGGATGAGTTGCCGGAATTTCGGCGCTCGGCCCTCGAGGTGCTGCGGCAACCGCTGGAGGACGGGCAGGTGACCATCTCGCGGGCTGCGGGTAGCCTGACGTTTCCCGCCCGCTTCATGTTGGTAGGGGCCATGAATCCCAGTCCGCGTGGGACTCTGGAGGCCCGGGGACCGGGGAAGACCTCGAAGAAATATTTGAGCCGAATCAGCGGCCCATTATTGGACCGGATCGACCTGCATCTGGAGGTTCCCGCGCTGCAGCACGCAGAGCTTTTGTCGGCAGAACCCGGCGAGAGTTCCGCTTCGATCCGAGGTCGGGTAGAAAAAGCGAGAAACGTGCAGTTGGCCCGATTTGGCAAGGGGTCAGGTTTGTACCACAACGCTCAGATGGGTCCCAGGGAGTTGCGCCGCCTGGTTCCAATCGATGCGGAGGCCAAAGCCCTGCTGTCCAATGCGATGACGGATTTGGGACTGAGTGCCCGGGCCTTGGACCGAATTCTCAAGGTGGCCCGGACCATTGCCGATCTGGCGGGATGCGAAACCACCCAACTGGATCATTTGGCCGAGGCCATCCAGTACCGGACCCTGGACCGGCCGCTGTGGGGCTAGGTTACTTGGGTAGGCCGTGCACTTGGTGGCCGGGTTTGAGGCCGCGGCTGACGAACCAATCCCGGTTGGTTTCGATGGCGTAGGTCACCCGGTCCGATGTGCTGGCCACCCGGGTCTCCTCAAAAGGAATCAGGGGCCGAATTTCCAGAATCACGCCCTCCGCATCAAGAAAAGCGACATCCAGAGGAATGGAGGTGTTTTTCATCCAAAAAAAAGCCTTTTTGGGTTCTGTGAAAATAAAAATCATGCCGCGATCATGGGGAAGGGAGTCACGGTTCATCAGCCCCCTTGCCTGTTCGTCGGTCGTGTCGGCGATCTCCACGGTGAGGTCATGGTCACCGATCTTGAGCCGCGCCTCATGGCCCAAGCTCCCTGCGGCACTCCCGATGGCTACAGCGCACGCGAGCAGGAAGGTTTTTTTCAATAGCGGGGCAGGGAGGGATCCACCTCCTCGGACCAGGCGTCGATTCCACCCTTGAGATTCAGGAGGTTTTTGTAGCCCTGCTGACGAAGAAAAATCAGGGCCTTGGCACTGCGCACCCCGGCTTTGCAATGGAGGATGATTTCCTGATCGGAGGGGATTTCCTGCCAGCGTTTGGGCACGTCGCCCAAAGGAATCAGGGTGGAACCGGGGATGCGGGAGATTTGAAACTCATGCGGCTCGCGTACATCAATCAGCGCAAAGGGTTTGCGGGCATCGATTTTCTTTTTCAGATCCCTACAGGTGATTTCCGGAACCTTGGGCATCTCCTGATGGGCTGGACCCTCGCGGGCGGGAGCGCCGCAAAACTGCTCGTAATCAATCAGCCCGGTGATCGTCCGAACTTTGCCACACATGGGGCAATCGGGATTTTTACGGAGCTTCATTTCACGAAACCGCATCTTCAAGGCATCAAAAAGAAGGAGGCGCCCGATCAAAGGATCGCCAATCCCGAGAATCAACTTCACGGTTTCAATCGCCTGCAGAACGCCGATGACCCCGGGAAGAATTCCGAGAACGCCGCCTTCCGCGCAGCTGGGGACGCTGCCGGGCGGGGGGGGTTCGGGGTAAAGGCAGCGATAGCATGGCCCTCGGTCAGCCCAAAACACGGTGCACTGCCCTTCGAACCGGAAGATCGAGCCATACACATTGGGCTTTCCGAGCAACGCGCAAGCGTCGTTGACAAGATAGCGGGTGGGAAAATTGTCGGTGCCGTCCACGATGATGTCGTAAGGACGGAAGAGTTCCAGCGCATTGTCGGAGCGGAGGGCCACTTCATGGGTTTCCACTTCAACGTGCGGGTTGATTTCCAGAATGGTTCGTCGGGCGGATTCAACCTTGGGATGACCGATGCTGGACTGTCGGTGGATGATTTGGCGCTGGAGGTTGGATTCATCCACGCGGTCAAAATCCACGATGCCGAGCCGACCCACCCCGGCGGCGGCCAAGTAGGCGAGTAACGGGGAGCCAAGTCCCCCGGTTCCAACCGCCAAGACCCGGGCAGCCTTGAGTTTCCGCTGACCCTCCACGGTCACCTCCGGCATGATCAGGTGGCGGGAGTATCGACGCATTTCCGAGGGGTGCAGAGGCAGCGCGCCGGCGGTCTCTTGGATGCGGGACAGCAAGGACATCGGCAAATCATAAACCGGACGTTCGGTTGGGTCGAGAAAGACCGTGTCATGGAGTCAAAAGTCTTCCAAGGTTTTCGCGGAGGGGCTTTTCGAGACCAGACTCTGATGAGAATAAAAATTCACCCGGTTGTTTCCTTGGGATTGAGGATAGCGATTACCTTGGCGGCGCTTTGGTTTTTGGCCACGAAACTGAATTGGCAGGAGTTTGCCGGGGTCCTCCGGCAGGCCAAGGGAGG
>VHDM01000044.1 GCA_016876055.1 Verrucomicrobiota bacterium | reverse complement strand
TTCCAGCCCGATGGATCCGCGCGGTCCATGACTCGGGAACTCAGTGGATATGCCGTGTTTGATCTGGATGGGACGCTGGCGGATTCGTTGAGGGATATCGCCCGGTCCCTGGGACAGGTTCTGCGGAACCATGGGCGGAGAATCGTTTCTACGGAGGAGACCCGGGAACTGATTGGGAAAGGCCCCAGAACCCTCATGGAAAGAGCCTGGATGCTAACGGGCCGCCCGGCCGATCTCAACGAAGCCCGCAGGTTGGCGAAAGAATACCTTGAGGAATACCAAAAGAACCCCCCAGGCGGTACCCGAGCTTTTCCGGGCGTGGCCGAGGGTTTGAGGCGATTGAAACTGCAGGGTTGGCAGTTGGCGCTTTGCACCAACAAAGATGGAAGAGCTGCGCGAGCCTTGGTGCAGGAGTTGGGTTGGGGGACTTGGATCCACGTGGTGATAAGCGGCGAGGAAGGATTCCGAAAACCTGATCCCAGGGCCTTACAACTTGCCTTGCAAGGGATTCACGCACCCCGGGGACGACATTTGTTTGTCGGAGACAGCGAAGTGGATTTGCAAACGGCAAAAAATGCCGGAGTGGAGGGTGTCTTTTTGGGGCACGGCTATGGGGAATTCGGCAGACGGGGCATTGGGGGGAACCATTTTTTTCGGGAAGCGGTCAGCCTTTTTTCCTGGATGGCCAGGTCGGGTCCAGGGGCTCGGATTTCCGCGCGGGATGGACATCTCCCCGTCGGTCGTTTCCCCGGCCCCCAAGAGTCGCGCCGGATCAGTTGGGTCCCGGAAGGAGGGAGTCGGTGGGCAGAACGGGGCCGCGCACCTTGACGAGCTCGCAGACATCCATGGTTTTAGGCTCTTCGCCGGGGAACTCGACCACGGCCGAACCGTAGTCCGGATGGGTGGACTCCTTCTGAATGCGGGCAATCGTGCCTTCGTTCATCTGGTTGTCGTAGGCGGAAACGACGCGATCGCCGGGTTCGAGCGGTCCAAGAAACTGCCAAAAGCAATCATCGAGCATCCCGTTCGTTTCCTTAAGGTTCTTTTGGAGATCTTCTTCAAGATCGTCGGGCTTGGTTGCTTTCATCAGGCCCTCAATCAGGCGAGTGTGACGATCAAGAATCGCGTAGAGGCGGCGTTCGGCTTGTTCGATGCGGATTTCATTGGCGGTCATCGCCAAGGCGGGGCCGGGCTTGGTTGTTGGGCTTACTTTTTTCAAGGAAAGCGAGGATAGAGGGCAGCAAGGGCTGGGGAGAGGATTTGCCGATGCCAAGCGGCTGGGAAATGGAAGGGGTTCATTTTTTACGAAGGAGCGAGGAGCCAGCCATGGCGGCGGGTTTGGGGAGGCCGAGCATTTCGAGCAAAGTGGGAGCAACATCAGCTAAGATACCATCAGCGACCTTGTATTTGCCGGAGTCGGCAGAGACATAAAGGCAGTGGACGAGGTTGGTGGTGTGGGCGGTGTGGGGAGAACCATCGGACTGAAGCATTCGTTCACAGTTCCCGTGGTCGGCCGTAACGAGTGCCTTGCCGCCTTTTTGCAGGACTGCCGCCACAATGCGACCCGTGCAGGCATCTGTGGTTTCCACCGCCCGGATGGCGGCACTGAGGACCCCGGTATGGCCGACCATGTCGGGGTTGGCGAAGTTGAGGATCATCAAGTCATCGAGGCCTTGCTCGATCCGATCGACCACTTTCTCGGTGAGCGCGATGGCGCTCATCTCGGGTCGGAGATCGTAGGTGGCGACTTTGGGGGAGGGGACCGTGATGCGTTCCTCGCCAGGATTGGGGGTCTCCTTGCCGCCGTTGAAGAAGTAGGTGACGTGGGGATATTTCTCCGTCTCGGCCATGCGGGCCTGCTTCAGCCCTTTGGCGGCGACGACTTCGCCCAGGAGGTCGTTCATCGCTACCGGGGAAAAGAGGTGGCGGATGCCGAGGCCGGCGAAGTCGGCCTCGTAGGGGGTGAGGGTGAAGATTTTGGTTTTGGGCCTGCGGGAAACCGGAAAGGAGTTAAAGGCAGGATCGGCGAAGGAGCGGACGAGCTGGCGCATCCGGTCGGCCCGGAAATTAAAAAAGAAGAGGACATCGCCGTCACAGATAACAGGGGTGGTGATGCCGGGGAGAACAACGGGCTTCACAAACTCGTCGGTGACCTCGGCAGAGTAGGAGGAGGCGAGGGCGTTTTCGCCAGACGGAGCGGCGGAGCCTTTGCCGTCGACGAAAAGATGGTAGGCAAGCTGGACGCGCTCCCAGCGCTTGTCGCGGTCCATGGCATAATACCGGCCGATGACGGTGGCGACGCGGGCTTTAGGGATCTTGGCAACGGCCTGCTCCAGGGTGTGAAGAAACTGGCGGCCGGAGGTGGGGGAGACATCGCGTCCGTCGGTGATGGCGTGGACGAAGATATTGGAGGAGCCGGACTGACCAGCGATGTTAAGAAGCGCGAGAAGGTGCTCGAGATGAGAGTGAACGCCGCCCTCGGAGACGAGGCCGATGAAGTGAAGACGTTTACCGGAGGCGGCGGTGATGGCTTCTTGCAGAATCTTATCCTTGGCGAGCGCGCCGTCGTTGATCGCCAAGTTGATCCGAGTAAGCTCCTGGTAGACAATGCGACCGGCGCCGAGGTTGAGGTGGCCGACCTCCGAATTGCCCATCTGTCCCTCGGGGAGACCGACCTGGAGGCCGCTGGGTTGAAGGTGACCCCATGGATAATCCCTGTAGAGCCGATCGTGCACGGGGGTTTGGGCGAGCAAGGTAGCGTCGCCCTGTTTCTCGGCACCCGCGCGGCCGGCCGGGTTAATGCCCCAGCCGTCACGAATGAGAAGGACGACCGGCTTGGGCATTGCAAAAGGATACAGGGACTATGCAAAAAGGAGAGTCGAATTGTCCCTCCTTTGGGCAAGTAGATTTATGGCAAAGACTTAAGAGTTGAGGTTTTTACGGAAAAAGAGGACAATAGTCTCATGGTCGACTCCTTTGTGTTTAGCGAGGGAAAGCTTGTCAGCCACAACCTGGAATGGGAGGCCTTGCGCCTGGCCCGGGCGGACAAAGGCTTGATCCTTTGGATTGATCTGACGGCTCCGACTGCGGAGGAAACTCAAAAGGTCCTGGAGCAGTTGTTTGAGTTTCATCCTTTGGCAATCGAGGATTGTGTGACCCGCAGCGAACTCTCCAAGGTCGAGGACTACGAGGACTACCTGTTTTTGATTGTCCAAAGCGCCTTTGCGGAGACGGAAAAATCAGTCCAAATCCACGAGCTGAATATTTTTTTAGGCAAGGAGTTTTTGGTGACGTTTCACCAAGAAACGATTCCGGCGCTGACCTTGCTGAAAGAAAGGGTCATCAAGGGAGCGGGGTTGCAGGCGCGCGGTGCCGACCGCTTGGCCCATCAGGTGTTGGATTTGGCGGCGGATTCCTACCTTCCGGTGGTCGACGTGATGACCCAGGAAATGGAGGATGTGGAGGAAAAGTCTCTGGCGGGTGAGCGCAAGGAAGATTTGTCGAAGCGAATCCTGAAAGCCCGGCGACGTCTGTCGGGTTTACGGCAGATTCTGCGGCCCCAGCGGGAGACGGTGGCCAGGCTGGCCAGGGGCGAGTCGAAGCTTATCCGGACGCAAATGCTGCCATATTTCCGCGACGTGCAGGACGCCCTGGCACGGATCGATGAGCGGTTGCAGGGGTGCAACGATCGGATGATGGTGGCATTCGATGTCTACACCAACCGATCAGCCCATGAGGCTAACGAGGGAATCAAGGTCCTGACAGCGATCACGGCGATCACCATTCCGCCCGTGGTGATCGGGACTTGGTATGGGATGAATTTTCGGATTATGCCGGAGTTGGAGCACCCCCTTGCCTACTGGTGGCTGACTCTGATCACAGTGTTATTAATGGTGGGGATGGGGGTGTGGTTAAAATCCAAGCGCTGGTTTTAGGATGTTTGACAGGGAAGGATGAAAAACTCTTTTTTGGAAAAACTTTTGGAAAGAGCGCCCCGGGTGGGGGCGGCAGAACTCCACACTCATTTTAGCCGACTCGCGGAAGAGAAGGGTTTTCTGGAAACTTTATTTAACACCCTGCAGGAGGGGGTTACCGTGCTGGATAGCGCGGGCAGGTTGATCTACTGGAACCGAGCGGCCCAACGCCTTCTTCATCTGCCGGAAGCGATCGAGCCAGGGACGTGGTCTCTCCAGCGAAGTCTACGGGGTGTGGATTGGAGGGCTTGCTTGCAGGAGCGAAGGTCGTCCTCCGGGACAATGGAGGTAAACTATCCGGAACATCGGATTCTGCAGTATGCGCTTGTGCCGCTGGGGGAGGGGGAGGGTCCCAAGCATGTGGCCGTGTTCCATGACGCGACCCGCGAACGAGCAGAAGCAAAATCAGCGGTGGAGACGGGCCGGGCAGAAGCGCTAACGTTACTGGCCGCCGAGGTGGCCCACGAAATCGGCAACCCCCTGAACAGCCTGCACCTTCAGCTTCAGGTGATGGAGAAAGATTTGCGGAACACCACGGGGAGGGGTCTGGAAAAAATCCTGGGTTCCCTGGAGGTTTGCCGACAGGAGGTGAAACGGCTGGATGGCCTGGTTGCAAGGTTTCTCAAGGCGTTGCGCCCGCAGGCCACGCAGAAGAAACCAGAATCCGCGGAGCTGGTTCTGGAGGAGGGCTTGGCACCGCTCCAGGCCGAATTGCAAGACCGGAAAATTTGGGTGGAAAAAGAGGTTGCGCCGGGAATCGGACCGGTACCAATGGACCGGGATCAGGTTCAGCAGGCCATTTACAATTTAGGTCGAAACGCCATGCAGGCTGCGGGGGAACAGGGTCTCGTAAGAATCGGATTACAAAAAGAGGGGGATTATGTGGTGTGGGAGTTTCGAGACAATGGACCGGGGATTCGGCAGGAAGACCTGGTGCACGTGGGGCAGCCCTTTTTTACGACCAAGCATGGCGGCACCGGCCTGGGGCTAATGATTGTACAGAGAATCGCGCGGGAGCACGGCGGCGATCTCCAGATCCAAAGCATGCCCGGAAAGGGAACGACGGCCCGCTTCCGGTTGCCCGTTTCGGAGAAACGGGTGCATTTACTGGAAGGCAAAGGTGCGGAGGCAAAGGCGTGAGCGGCCCCAAGCCCAGTCTCCTGATTGTTGATGATGAGAAAAACACCCGGGAGGCACTGCGCCGAGTCCTTGAGGATTTTTTCGAGATTTTTACGGCGGCGGACCTGGGGGCGGCGGACAAACTGCTTTCGGCCGAGAAAATGGAGGCGGTGTTGACGGATCTGCGTCTGGGGCACGAAAGTGGCCTCAGCGTCCTGGAGCGATGCCTGAAAATCTCGCCGCGGCCGCCCTGCGTGGTCATGACGGCCTATGGCTCGGTGGAGAGCGCCGTCGAGGCGATGAGAAAAGGGGCCTACGATTATGTGACCAAGCCTCTGGATCTTGAACGTGTCCAAATTTTGTTACGTCGAGCGGTTCGTACCGCCAAGGTGGAGGAGGAAAATGTCCTGTTGCGGCAAGAGCTGGATCGCTCCCACAGCCTTGAGAAAATTTTAGGCACCTCGCCGGCGATGCAGGAGGTTTTGGACCAGCTCCGGCAGGTGGCAAATTCGCGGGCAACCGTGCTGGTGAGTGGAGAGAGCGGGACCGGGAAGGAATTGGTGGCGCGGGCCATCCACGGGCTGAGTCCGCGCCGGCAAGGACCCTTTGTGGCGGTACATGCCGCCGCCCTGGCGGCGCCGCTTCTGGAAAGCGAGCTTTTCGGCCATGAAAAAGGGGCGTTCACGGGCGCGACGGAGCGCCGGATCGGCCGCTTTGAGCAAGCGGAAGGAGGCACCCTGTTCCTGGATGAAATTGGGGAGATTGATGCGACCACTCAGGTGAAGTTACTGCGAGTTTTGGGAGAGCGCTCCATTGAGCGGGTGGGGGGCAACCGACCCATCGAGGTGGATGTGCGCCTGGTGGCGGCCACAAATCGTAACCTGGAGAGGATGGTTCGGGAGGGGAAGTTCCGGGAGGATCTTTTCTTCCGGATCCGCGTGGTGCAAATAGTTCTCCCTCCGCTCCGCGAGCGGTCGGAGGATATTCCAATCCTGGCGGAGCATTTCCGGCGAGAGTATGCCAAAGAAAACGGTAAGACGGATTTGGAGCTTTCTGCTGGGGCGATCCAGGCCCTCCTGCGGTACCGCTGGCCGGGGAACGTGCGGGAATTACGTACGGCGATCGAGCACGGGGTAGTTTTGGCGAAGGGCAAAGAAATTGAACCCGGAGATTTGCCCAGGTCGGTGCGGGAAGGGGAGCACGGCGGAGAGGGCCTCCGCCCGGGTGGGACGGTCAAACTGGAGGACCTGGAGCGACAGGCAATGGAAGCGGCCCTCAGAAAGACCAACCAGAACGTTACCGAAGCAGCCAAACTGCTCGGAATCAGTCGGCGAACTCTTCATCGAAAATTATCCGCTACCAAGCAAAACTGAACCATGAAAACGCTCCAAGATTGGATCTATAATGTTGAGCAAGGGTCAGTCCGACTCTGGTTGGTGCGGATCGCCCTGCTCCTATTGGTGGTCGGTTTGAGCGCCTTCATGGGAATCCGCGAGTTTAATGGGCTCAGAACCTTTGAAGCCATGGACTTGGCTCAGCAAGCCCGGCAACTGGCAGAGGGCAAGGGCTTTACCACCCTCCTCATCCGGCCGTTGGCCCTTTGGCAAGTGCGCGCCAACCTGGAAAACAACGCGCCTCCGGTGACGGCCTTTCCGGAGACGCTCACGCCCCCTGGTTATCCCTTGCTTTTAGCGGCTTGTTTCAAGGTGGGGATGATCAGCAGGTTGATTTCTTTTGACCTTTCCGCGGAGGCGCTGAGAGGATTTCGCACGTTTCCTCCCGATGTGGTTGTGTTGGGGTTGCAGATGGTTTTTTTGGTCCTGGCAGCATTGGCGGTCTTTTTCTGGGGGCAGCGGCAATTTGATATTGGTACGGGGGTGCTGGCAGTGGTCTTCTTTCTGGGCAGCTCGCCCGTTTGGACCCAAGCCTTGGCGGGCGGAGCTACCCTGCTTGTGGTTTTCCTTTACGCATTGGCCGGGTGGCTCTTTTGCCTGGGGGTCTGCGGTGAGGACGAAAGCGGGGAAACAGCCGGGAGGGAACGACAAACCTGGTATTGGCTGCTGGGATCCGGAATCGTGCTGGGGATCTCCGCCTTGATTCAAATGGTCCAAATTTGGGCGGTGGTAGCAGCCCTCGGCCTTGGGTGGGCTCTTTTGCGAAGCGGGAAATGGGCCTTTGGGGCTGGGTGTTTGCTGGCTTTGGGCTTGTTTGGGGTTTGGTTGGTTCGGCTTTGGTTCGTGGCTGGGAATCCGCTGGGGTTAAACTGGGCTTACCTGCTGGTCGATTCGGCACGGTATCCGGGAGAGACCCTTTGGCGCTCCTACACCTTTAATATCGATCAACTGGATGCATGGCGTCGCGTGGGGGGTTCAATTTTGCGCGGGTTCACGGATCTGGTTGCACAGGGACCCACGCTCGTGGGCAATGCGGTGGCGGGGACATTGGCTTTGGTCGCCTGTCTGCATGCATTTCGGCATCCTTCTGCCGCGGCCGGGAGGAACCTTTGGGGGGGCGTGGCGGCAGTCCTGATTTTGGCCACCGCCTTTATTCAGCGAGATTCTAAAACCGACGGACATGGCATTCTGATGGCTCTTTTGCCGGTCGCCTGTGTGTACGGGGCGGCCTATTTATGGATCATCATTGAACGGTGGAAACTCCACTTGGAATTATTGGGTCGTTTATTTGCCATCTTGGTGGCGCTGGTGGCGACGTGGCCAACTTTGGCAAGGGCGATTTTGCCTGAGCCGCCCCCGTTTGCCTATCCGCCGACCTATCCGCCGATTTTTCTGTTCATGCGTTCGTGGTTTGAACCTGGTGAACTTCAGGCCTCAGATTTGCCTGCGGCAGAGGCGTGGTACGCCGCACAACCAACGCTTTGGCTTCCGACCACCCGCGAGGATTTTCTAAAAATCCATGACCGGGTCACGCCGGTCTTTAGCATTTTATTAACCCCGGCCAGCTCCGATGCACGTATGTACAGCGAAATGCTTTCGGACAATTCCGAGTGGAAGGAGTGGGCTGACCTGATTCGCAGGCAAAAACCGCCCGATTTACCTCAAGCCTTTGCAACTTCTCTGCCTCCCAATAACGACTATTTACTTCTTTCTATCCAAAAAAGGTGGGACTAATTGTCCATTAGTTCTTTTGCTCTTAGTTCACGATAACGGACAACACTTATTGGATACATATTCAATATAACACCCAACATATAGTGTCCTTTGGTTGATCCTATTGCTGGGAAATTAAAATCGGGGGAATGGCAGGAAGTGTTGGCCCACCTTGTTTTTCCAGAAGCTTTTACCGCTGTCTTGGAATAATTGCGTCGACCGCTTGGATGACCTTAACGGGCTTTGCCCAAATTCAAGGATCTGCCGGCCAGGGGGGAACCAAACCGTTCACAGCTACGGTGGCGATCCGCGAGGGTTATGACAGCAACCCGCTGACCGAGAGCTACTCATCCACGCAGGATATTAATTCATCGACCTACACCTCCGTCCAGCCTTCGTTGGGCTACAACTATATTGGTTTACAAGCGGATGCCGCTTTGCGGTATGATTTTTCTGGTACTTACTATCCAAGCATCAATCAACAATACGACATCCAATACGCCCAAACCTTTGTCGGCCGCTATACGTATGCCATTAATCCTCGTGCCTCCTTCACGCTGGCAAATAATTTTCTCTATACCGAGCAGCCTTTAGTCGCCCAGTTCGTGCCGCAAGGTATCAGCCCAACCTTTAACACCAGTACGATTAACAATCTGGCTACCGTCCAGGCGGATTACCGCGTCACCGATCGGCTCGCGATGATTACCCGATGGAACAACACTTTGGTTTATCTTGGAGGATCTGCATCCAATTCGAATTACATGAACAACGGTGCCTTCCAGCAGTTCCGACTTGATTTCACGCCGGAAACGGTGGGCACCTTCAGTTTTGATTATCAGCTTTTTGATTATGACAACGACAACACCTTCCGGGATAACCAGCAGGCCTCGTTTAGCGTGGGGGCCGACCATACCTTTCTGCCAACCATATTTTTCAGCGGTCGAGT
>VHDM01000043.1 GCA_016876055.1 Verrucomicrobiota bacterium | reverse complement strand
AGGCCCACGAGGGCGAGAATCCGGGCCTGCGGATCGGTCCAGACGGAAAGCACCACCGCCAACGAGGCCACCAACAGCGCCAAGGCTCCCAGCATCAGGGCGATCGCCAGCCAAAGCACGGCTTCGACCGCTCGCCACTTTTCCTCCTGCAACTCCGTCCCCAACAGGCGGAGGCGTTCCTCCACGAGTTTGACGGAGGCCAGGGCAAGATCCCGGAGCGCGGAAATCATCGCCGGGCTACTTTCGCTTCAACAAGGCGCCGAGGATCAATCCGGCCACCAGCGCCGCCCCGACCGACTCGTAAGGGTGCTTGCGGATGACTTGGTCGACTTCCTTCAGGCCCTCCTCTGCGGCTTCTTTGACATCCTCAAGGTTATGAAACCTCTCTTTGGCGGCCTCAATTTTGCGGGCCAGCTCCTGGCGAACTTCCTTGGCTTTTGCCCCCAGTTCGCCGGCGGTGGCGTGCAGAAGTTGCTCCGCATCGGCGAGCACACCCCGCACGTCGCGGGCGATGGAGGCCTTGCCGATCTTGCGGGAACTTGTTTTGGATTTGGTTTTAGCCATCGGGAGATTGTGCCTGCCGCCGTTTCCGGGGGCAAGCTTGCTACCCTCAGAATCCGGGCAGATCAGAGATCCAAGTCGTTGGAGGCCAAACGCTTTTCGAGGAGATTCCGGGCCGTATGACGGGCTCTGAGACGGGGATCAAACCAGATTTCCCCAAACATCTGCCCCAAAACGGTGAAGATCCCCAACAAAGGCATCGCCAGAAGAAGTCCGTACACCCCTCCCAACATCCCCCCGGCAAAGATCATCATCACCGTCACCAGCGGATGCATGTGCAGGGCCCGCCCCACCGTGGCCGGGGTGTACAAAAATTCGTCCAGCAACCGGACGCCGAGAAAAAGCATCACCACCGCCAGCAAAAGCTGGGGCGAGTGTGGGGCCTGCAGGGCACAGACGCACACGGCAACCAAACCGCCCACCGCCGTGCCCACATAAGGCACCCACGCAAAGACCGCACAAATCAGCCCCAGCACCATCGCCTGCGTCAGCGTGAAAATTCCCTGCCCCAGTCCGAGCAACCACAACCCCGCCCCCAGCGTCACCGTGTCCAGCACCGTCAGCCAGAACATCCCCTTGAAATAAGCGCGCATTTGCCGGTCCATCCGGTCAAACAGCAATAGGGTTTTTTCAAAGAAGGCGTTGGGCACCGCCCGCATCACCAACCGGTGAAAAGCCGCTCCGTCCCGTAGAAAAAAGAAGGTCAGGAACGGCACCAGCAACAAGCTGGGCAGCCATTTGAAGGCAAAGAGGGCCGCCGCCCCGGCAAATTGGGTTCCCTTCCCCATCGCAAAAAAATCCAGCCGCGCCTCCAACCCCGCAGCCAGCCCCACCCGCTTGGCCATGGGGAAACGATCCTCCGCCGCCCGCAAAAATTCTGCGGCGATCTGGCTCAACCGCGTCATCGTCTCCGGAAGATTGGCCTGAAACTGCGCCAGGGAGTTCAACATCGCCGGCAACACCGTCAGCGCCGCCACCCCGCAAAGAATTGTCACCGCCACCAGAAAAATCGCCAAGGCCTGACCCGGCAAAATCCCCGCGTGCTGCAAATGGATCAGAAAGGGCTGCACCAAATAATAAAACACCACAGCCAAAATCAGCGGCAACGCCAGCCAGGCCAGCTGATTCAGCAGGACGATGGAGCCCAGCGTCGCCGCAATCACCCCTGCCCAGATGATCGGATGCTCCAGACTCCGTTCGTGGGGCATGCGATCGGGCGCATTCACAGGTCAGGAAAGGATCAGCGGTTCCGTGGCCCCCTCGATCAGACCGCGGATCCGCTGCGCCACCAGTCGGGCCACCTCGATGGCCACCTTGAAACCGAGCCGCGGCCGCGCCTCAGCCAACCGCTCCAACTCCGGACGGAACATCGCCAAGGCCACCGAGGGCTCGGCCGCCACCACCGTCGCCAGCCGCGGCGTCGCTTGCAGTAAGGCGATCTCCCCAAAACATTCCCCTGGATAAATTTCCCCCAACCTCTTTTTTTTCAGCACGCCCTTGCGGCTGGCGCTGAATTTTCCGGAAATTACGATGTAGACGCCCTCGCCTACTTCGCCTTCGTCAAAAACAATCTCCCCCGCCAAGTAGTGCCGCTCATGAAGGTAGGGCTGGAGGGTTTCCAGTTCCTGCCGGGTACAATTCTGAAAGATGGCCGTGGCGCCGACCACTTTGAGCTTGGGATCCAACGGCGGGGGGCGCAAAAAACTCCCGAAGTTCATCTGGCAACACTCTCCCCAACTCCTCCCTACCACCAGCGGAAAAGTCCGTCTTTGCTCTTGGGCGTCACCCGCCCCTCTTCTAGAATTCCACTATGGAGGTTGTGGAAAAAAACGAAAAGCAGGTGCTGGTCCTGTCGGTGAAAGGTGAGATCGATCTGCACGTTTCCCCCACTTTGCGCGCCGCTCTCCAAGCCAAGGCCCGGGCCAAAACACCCCGCCTTCTTTTGAATCTTGCCGAGGTGGCGTACATCGACTCCTCCGGCCTCGCCACCCTCATCGAATACTACCAGTCCGCCCGCGCCTTTCAGGGCAAGTTCGCCCTCTGTTCCCTCACCCTTTCCGTGCGAAGCTCCATCGAGCTCGTCCGCCTCACCGAAGTCTTCTCCATCTTTCCCACCGAAGCGGCCGCCCTCCAAGCCCTCTCCGCATCTTGAAATTCATCGTCAACGCCCTCCGCCGCGTCGAGGGGGATAGCTACGTCACCCTGAATGCCCGCATCTACTCCTTTCTCCTTTGGGGTTTGACCAACCCGAAGGTCCTTTCCCCTGCCCACACCCTTCGCCAAATGATCCGCATTGGGGTGGAGGCCCTGCCCATGGCCAGCCTCGTCGCCCTGAGCGTCGGCTTTATCCTCGCGATGCAGGCCTCCACGGAACTCGGCAAACTGGGCGCCAACTCTTTCATCCCTGATCTCGTCTCCCTCAGCCTGCTGCGGGAACTCGGCCCCCTTCTCATCGCCATCATTGTGGTCGGACGAAGCGGTTCCGCCGTCGCCGCGGAGCTGGGCACCATGAAGGTCAACGAGGAGATTGAGGCCCTGAAGGTGATGGCCATCTCCCCGGTTCGCTTCTTGGTCATCCCCCGTTACCTGGCGCTCATGATCATGCTTCCCATCCTCACGGTGTTCGGGAACTGCGTTGGCCTCGCCGGCGGTTGGGCGGTCTGTGTTGGCACCCTCGATATGACCTCCTCGTTTTACATTACCCATGCGGTACAGCGTCCCGAAGTCTGGGATCTTTATTCGGGCCTGATCAAAAGCGCCGTCTTTGCCCATCTCATTATCACCATCGCCTGCTACCAGGGACTTGGCGTGACGGGCGGAGCCGAGGGCGTCGGCCGGGCCACCACCGCGTCCGTCGTCTACTCCATTCTCTGGATCATCATCGCGGATGCCGCCCTCACCGGCCTCTTCTTCTTCGCCCTATGAGCCGCGCCCCCCGTCAAATCAACTCCGGCCCGAAAAAGATCTTTCAACCCGGGGAGGTGATCCTCGAAGTGCGCGACCTCACCATGGTCTTCGGCGACCGCCGCGTCCTTGATAACATCCGCTTTCAAGTCCGCGCCGGCGAAACCTTCGTCATCATGGGGGGCAGTGGTTGCGGCAAAACCACCCTCCTCCGCTGCCTGATCGGAGCCCAAAAACCCACCTCCGGGTCGATCCACCTCTTTGGGGAAGACATCACCCGCATGGACCCGATCGAGATGGACCGGATCCGGCTCCGCTTTGGCATGAACTTTCAGTTCGGCGCCCTGTTCCAGTCGATGACCGTGGGTGAAAACATCGCCCTACCCCTCCAGGAGCACAGCGAAGTCGACCCCTCGCTGATCGAAATGATCGTGAAAATGAAACTGGAACTGGTGGGGTTGACGGGTTTTGAAACATTCATGCCCTCCGCGCTGAGCGGAGGCATGCGCAAACGCGTCGGTCTGGCCCGGGCCATGGCCCTCGACCCCGAAATCCTCTTCAGCGACGAGCCCACCTCTGGTCTCGATCCCGTCATGACCGCCGTCGTCGATCAACTCACCCTCGACAGCACCCGAAAAATCGGCGCCACCGCCGTGGTGGTCAGCCACGATATGACCAGCGTCTTCCGCATCGCCACGCGCATCCTGATGATTGGCAACGGGCCACGCCAAGGGCAGGTGGTGGCGGAGGGGACTCCCGAAGAGATTCGAAAAAATCCTGATCCCTTCCTCCAACAATTCGTTAAGGGCGAGGCCGATGGCCCCATTCCTCTGCGGATGGCCCAAGATGATTACTTGAAACACCTGCTCGGAGACGGCTGAATCTTGCTCTCCCCATGAAGACTCTCCGCACCGATTTTTTCGTGGCCGCCCTGGTCATCGTCTGCAGCGTCGTCATGCTGGTGGCCCTGACCATCGCGATTTCCGGGACTCACCTCACCGCCCCCAAGGCCACCCTCACCATTGATCTGCCCTCGGCTGTCGGCTTGGACAAGCAGGCCGAGGTCCGCTACGCCGGCGCCAACGTGGGTCGGATTCGGGCCGTTCGTCCACTCACCGACGAAGAGCGGGAAAAAGTGTCGCCGGAATGCGCCATCCGCGTCATCGCCGATATTCATCGCCACCTTCCCCAGTTGCGCGTCGGCACCACCGCCTCCATTACCGCCGACACCGTGCTGGGCGAAAAGTATCTCAACCTCGAACCCGGTCCGGTCACCAACCCCGGCCTCGCCCCCGGCACCATTCTGTATGCGAAGCGTTCCGCCTCGCTCGACGAGGTCATGACCGCCGGCAAAATCCTTCTCGACAAGGCGAACGACCTGATCGCCCAAAACCGTGAAGCCATCGACAAGGTGATCAAGGACCTCCGGGTCGTCCTGGATAACTTCAAGGTCATCTCCACCTACGGCAAAACCTTCATGGCCACCGTGGCCCGCAAGCCCCACCGCCTGATTTTCGGCGGCCCCGTTCCCCGGCTTCCTTCCGAAGAGAAAATTATCAGCACGGACCAGCCCGTCCCCGCTCCCGTCCCTAAAGACTGAGCCGCGTGGATCCGGCTTCCCCCGCCCCCGAAGCCGCGCTCGAAATCGAGCTCGCCCCACCCCGTCTGCACGGTCTCCGCACCTTGGCGGAAAAGTGGGCCCGCCATGCCGGTTTTGGCGAAGGGGAGGCGGGCCGCATGCTTGCCGCCGTGGATGAAGCCTTGGCCAACATTCACCTCCATGCCTACTCCGGCCGGCCCGGCTGGGTTCGGATTGAGGTGGCCTGCGGGCCGACCGAGTTGGTCTTCCGCCTGATTGACCGCGGGCGCCCCTACGATCCTGACCATGCCCCGGCCCGCCAGCCCGGGGAACTGGGCACGGGCGGCTGGGGCTCTCTCATGATCCGCACCGGCTTTCCCCGGCTGGAGCGGAAACGGGTTGGCGACAAAAATATCCTGCTTCTCGCCCGCCCCCTTCCAAGGGAAAAAGAACAGCTGTGAAATTCACTTTCTGGGGTACCCGCGGCAGCATTCCGACACCCTCCAACCCGCAAACCCCCACCCAGGAATACGGCGGCGACACCACTTGCGTCAGTCTGGAGTGGGGTCGGGACGGACTTCTCCTCGTCGATGCCGGCACCGGCATCCGCCGGGCAGGCTTCCACTGGCTCCAGTCCGGGCGCAAAAATTTCACGATTCTTTTCACCCACGCCCATTGGGATCACCTGCAGGGTTTCCCCTTCTTTGCCCCCGCTTATCTGGCGGGCAACTCCATCGAGGTTCTCTCCCCGCGTCTGCCAAATCGCCCCGCGGGCAACATCATCGAAAAGGCCCTTTACGCCCAACAGGAAGAGCCCTTTTTCCCGGCCGGCTTTCCGGAGCTCAGAGCCAACATCACCTTTCGTGAAGTGCAACCCGGGGAGGAGTTGAAATTTTCTTCCGGCAAAGAGACCGTCCGCGTCCAAAGCGCCCTCACCCGTCATCCGGGTGGCTGCTTGGCCTACCGCTTCGATGGCCTTGGCCGGAATGGCCCTTCCTCCCTGGTCTTTGCCACCGACAATGAGCCCCCCATCGACCCCCGGAGCCCCCTACTCAAAATGACCCGCGGAGCCGACCTGCTGATTTGCGATGGCCAATACACCGAGGAGGAACACGAGAAACGCCGCGGCTGGGGCCACGGCACCCCGTCGCTTTGCCTCGAACAGACCGTGGCCGCCCAAGCCAAGCGCTTGCTCGTCACCCATTTCGATCCCGGCCATTCCGATTCTCAATTGAAGAAAATGGAAGACGCGCTGATCGCGGCCGGCCAGAAGCGGGGGGTCGCCGCCACCTTCGCGCGGCAAAATCAGGAAATTCTGTTGTGACGCCCGGCGGCTAAGGGCCGGCCGCAGTCGGTACATCCAACACCAAATCCCGTCTCTCCGAGAACTTGCCCCCCGGGTTCACAAAACCCGTCTTGGCGTTGAACAGCGTCACCCGGGCCCAACCGTCCACAAAAGCAGCCACCGTTAAATATTGCGCCGGGACCACCACACTTCCGGCAAGGTCGAGAAATCCCCACGCCGCCTCTTTCCGATAAGGGATGCGCCCCTGCCTCGCCTCACCGATTTCATCCAGCCCGGGTTCCCGCACATAATTTCCCCGGCGGTTGATGAGCCCCCACTTGCCCCCCGAGGAGGCTGGGACCACCCGATCCCCAAGGGGTGGAGCCAAATCCAATCCTGCCTCATCCTCAAAGCAACCGGTCTTGTCGACCACCGCATACTGCCCGCCCACCTGCACCGCCGCCACCCCTTCCCGAAATGGCCGGGCATCGGAATAATAGGGCTCGATTTTCCACTTTCCGTCGCGGCCGAGGTAGCCCCACTTTCGGCCCGACCGGGCCGGCGCCAATCCTTCGGAAAAAGGTCCCACCCAATCACATCCTGCCAGCCGTTGCATCTGGCCCCGCTCGTTGATCAGGAACCAATCTTTGCCCATCCGCACGCCCGCCCTCCCCTCGGTCAACGGCCACGCCCAATCCAGATCTGCCGCCCGCACCAAGGTTCCCGTTTGATCCACCAATCCAAACTTCTTCCCCAGCCGCACCGGGTGGATCTCCCCCGGTTCCACCGCTTCAAGCAGCCCCGCCCAGCCCATGGCCAGCCAAAGTAACAGGCACCTTTTCATGGGATATCTTCTGCATCTTCTCCGCACCCTGCCTACCTCCGAGCCCTCGGCTCGGGGAATCAACGGAGGATAACCTGGGGGTAAACGGCCTCCCTTGTCCTGCCCTCTTTTCCGCCTAAGATAATATGATGCTTTCCAAAGAGGAGAGAAAGAAATTGGCTGAAAAACGCAGCTCGCAAAGCCTCGTCTGGCGGGCGGTCTATGCCTTCGGTTCTCTGGATTTGGCCATTCTTCTTCTCCTGAGCCTTGCCGGGGTCTGTGCCGTGGCCACTTTTTTGGAATCCGGCTTCAGCGCACGGGTGGCCCGCGCCTACGTCTACAGTGCTCCCTGGTTTAACATCTGGCTCCTGCTCCTCTCCCTCAACCTCACCTGCTCCGCCGCCACCCGTTGGCCTTGGGAAAAAAAACATGCGGGCTTCGTCATCACGCATGCCGGGATTCTCGTGCTGTTGGCCGGAGCTCTCATTGGTCGCTCCAAGGGTTTCGAGGGCTCGGTCGATCTCCTCAAGGGCGCACCCCCTTCTGCGGAGGTTCTCCTTGATCGCCCGCGCCTCACCGTCGAAAGCCCCGCCACCGGTCAGCTTTTCTCCACCCCGTTCGATCCTGAGGTCCGCCCCCCCCAACCGAACCACCCCCGGCTCCTGCCCCTTCCCGGCTCGGAGGCCCGCCTCTTCGTCGACGGGTTCACCCGCCGCTCCCACGAAAAGTCCGTCCTGGCTCCGGACCCCGGCGCCGGCCAACCCGGACTCACCCTCGAACTCACCGGACCTTTCGGGCCTGAGCCCATCTCCACCTCTCTCACCTTGGGAACCTTCCCCCGGTCCGACCTGGGGAACGTGGCGGTGGTGGAGTTCCGCCCATCTCTGCTTCAGCCCCAGGAAACCCGCCCCACCTTTCGCGAAACCCAGATGATTCTCGCCCGGGATCCGGGCCATCCGATTCTTCACAACACCGCCGGAATCTCCAGCGGCTACCAATTTTTTGTCGGCTCCCGGGAACCCGGGGGGCCCATGGAACTGGAGATTCTCCGGCCGGATGGATCGGGCGAGGTCTACCGACTCACCGAAATTCTTGAACGCACCTTGGTGGACGCGGAGGGAACCCAAGTCCTTGCGGCCCGCTACTGGCCCAACCTTGTCCTGCGCGAAGGTCAGCCGGCTTCCGCTGACGATCGCCCGGATAACCCCGCCGTCCTGGTCATGCTCGAAGGTTCCCTCGCCGACCCGGCGGCTCCCGCCAAGCTCCTTCTCGCTCCCGGCCCCGTCCCTGGCACGGTTCTCTTTCGGGGTCACTCCGGTACGGACAAGCCGGTCACCGGCCAGGCCAAGGTCGGGGAGGTTTTCTCCCCGGGTTGGCAGGGTTGGTCCGCCCGCCTCGCCGCTTGGGAGTCTTCCGCCCGCCTGGAAACCGTGACCGCCCCGCTGCCGGCTTCGGATCCTCGCCCGGGACGCCCCGCCATCCACGCCCGCCTGCGCACGGCAGAAGGCCAGGACGGCCCTGCCCGCTGGATCGCCTCGGGAACTTCCGCGATTCTGCAGGCCGAGGGCACGGCCTCCCGCGTCGGCTTCGGGCTGGAACTCCGGCCTCTTCCTTTCACCCTGCGGCTCGACTCGTTCGAGGTCCCCCGGGATCCCGGGACCGAAGAGCCCGCCAACTTCATTGCGGCCGTCACCTTTGCGGAAGAGAAAAAGAATCTGGAGGTTCCCGCCCAGCTGCAGATGAACCAGCCTGCCACCTTTCCGCCGGGCCTCTGGCCCCAAATCACCGGCCTTTCCTATAAATTTTCCCAGGCCGGCTGGGACCCGCAAAACCTGAACCGCACCACCTTGCAGGTCCTCTACGATCCCGGCTGGATGCTGAAATGGGCCGGCTCCCTCCTGATCGTGGCTGGAATCTTCTCCATGTTCTATCTCCGTCCGCCCCGATCCTCCGCCACATGAGGCGCCTTCTATTTTTCCTTTTTTTCCTGACGGCAGCCGAGGGCTCGCGCGCCGGGGTTACTTTGGCCGCCCAGGACCGCGCCTACGAC
>VHDM01000042.1 GCA_016876055.1 Verrucomicrobiota bacterium | reverse complement strand
GCCATCGCCCCCCAAGACGAGCCGGTGGTGAAAGCGGTGGAGAAGGTGCGGCCGGCGGTGGTGAATATTTTCACGGAACGAATCGTGACCCAGGAGGTGCGGGATCCCCGGGATGTCTTTTTTGAGCGTTATTTTGGCGGGGGGATGTCGCGGGGGAACAAGATCCTCGCCACGCCGGTGCGGAACCTGGGCTCGGGGCTGATCGTCAGTCCCCGCGGCTACATTGTCACCAACCAACATGTCGTGGATCGGGCAGCGAACCTCAAAATTAAGGTCACCCTGGCCAACGGCAAGGACACGGAGGCCATGCTGCTCCGTGATGATGACCTGCTGGATCTCGCCTTGATCAAGATCGAGAGCAAAGAAGCCCTGCCTTACCTGGGTCTCGAAAACCTTTCCCCCAATCTCCTTGGACAGACGGTCCTGGTACTGGGCAACCCGGTGGGTTACGAGAACAGCGTGAGTGCCGGCATTCTCAGCGCGAAGGACAGAACATTGACCATCGGGGACCTGACCATGGAAGGGTTGTTGCAGACCGACGCGGCGATCAATCCGGGCAACAGCGGAGGACCGCTGGTGGATGCGGAAGGCAACTTGGTGGGACTGAGTTCAGCCAAAATGTCCGCGGCCCAAGTGGAAAGCATTGGCTTTGCCATCCCGGGGGAGCGGGTCAAGCGTTGGGTGGAGGAAGCGATCGCCGTCGTGGAAGGCCGGATCAAGGCTCCGCCCGAACGGTCGGCGGCTTTGGCCTTGAGGGAAAAATTTGGATTATCCCTGCAAGACTGCAGTCCCACCGAATCGCTCAAGCTTGGTTACCAAGGTCGGAACGGTCTCCTGGTGACGGGGGTGGAACAAGGCAGTCCCGCCGCCGACGCAGGATTCCAACAGGGGATGTTGGTGGTGGGGCTGGGACAGATGCCCGCGCGGAGCCTGGAGGAGCTGCCTCGCAAAGTCCGTCAGCTTAAAAAGGACGACCAGGTTCCGGTCACGGTTCTGGGTGCCGTCCGGCAGGGCAATTTCGTTTCGCTGCGACAATCTACGGTCGTGTTAAAAGCTCAATAGTGCGCCGTTGAGGCAGGGATTAGGTTTAAGGATTGGCCGGCGTGAAAATCATCAAGGGGGGCTCCGGTCAAAGTGGTCGGCGGGGGGCGCCCGGGGGCCGGCGTTTTGCCGGGACCTTGCAAACCCCCGTCGGCCGACCCGGAGGATCGGTCTTGGTATGGCTTGGCGTTTTTCTGGCGGTTACGGCAGCCGCGCAGGAGAAACCGCCCACGGATCGGATCCCCTGGCAGTTGCCAACGGAGAACCGTTATCTTTTTGAAAATCAGCCCAAGAAATTTTATCAACCCACGATCAGCCGGCGGCTGATTTCCGGCATGTTTGGCTTCACCCGCACTTCCGAGCCCGAGCCGGCCCGCATTTTCGAGCGGTTTCACAAGGGGGTCGATATCCGGCCGCTCCGGCGCGATGCCCGGGGCGAGCCGCTGGACCCGGTGCGGGCCTGTGCGGATGGCGTGGTCGTGCGGGTGAACGACAACGAAAAGATTTCCGACTACGGCAAGCAGGTGATCGTGAGACACGATTGGGGCGAGATGCCGGTCTTCACCGTCTACGCCCATCTCGGTTCGGTCCGTGCCCAACCGGGCCAAACGGTAAAGGCGGGAGATATCCTCGGCATCCTCGGCTGGACGGGGCCGGGACTGACTCAGTCCCGCGCGCATCTGCACCTCGAGGTGGTGTTTCAGATCAATCCGAAGTTCGATGAGTGGGTGAAGGGGGCCAAACCGGGTCGGCTCTGGGAGCCCAACCGGCACGGAGAGTGGCACGGGTTGAATCTGATGGGAATTGACCCGGTGCCTTTGCTCCAAGCGGTGCACGACGGAAAGCCGAAGACGTGGCGCGAGGCGCTGGCCGTGCAGCCGGGGGGATTCGTCGTCAACGTGCCGGCTCCCCGGGAGCGGATGGCCTGGACCGATTGGGTGCAGGTGGAGGAAAACTGCGGGGGGGCACAGTCGTGGCAGATCGAGATGACTCCATGGGGCCTGCCATTGCGGGTGAAGGGATCGGCGATTCCGGTGGCCGGGCCGGAGCTGGTGGCGAATCCCGGTCGGCCGAATGAGGGCAAATATTACTGCCGCGGCTTGGTGGAGCCAGACGGCCAGGGCGGGATGAGGCTGAGCAAGTTTGGCCGGCAGTATTTGGAGATGATGATGTTCACGGGCGAAGGGACGGAAAGGCTCTAGGCGGCGCGCGGTTCGCTCGCAGTTTATTCTTTATGCCATGAGGCATGGAGGGAATCTTTGGGTCTCAATGGTGGCGAAAGACTAAATGGCGAAGCCGCCCAGCCAGGACCGCCGATGTCCCAGGGGGTAAGATAGGATTTTCACGATGAGCCGGATTTTTTTGCTGACCGGAAAGGAGACGTTGCCGGCGGCGGTGGCGGCGTGGCTGCTCGCGGGGCGGAGGGTGGAGGGCGGGCTGCTTTCCTTCGAGGACACGATGATCCTGACGATGACTGCCCAGACGGGTCGGCGGATCGTGGATCGGTTGGCTCAGGCGGCCCGGGACCAGGACGCCATTCTTCTTCCTCCCCGCACCGGCACTCCGGCGGGATTGACGAAAGGGCAGGACCCGGCGGTGGCCACGCCCTTACAGTCGGCCGCCACTTGGGTGGAGACGGTGTTGGCGGTGGACGAGGGCTTGGTGGAGCTGGCGGGTTGGAGGAGGAAGGATGAGGGAGGGCGAACGGATCTGGGGCTGGGGCTTTATGGGTTGGCCCAGGAGGTGGCCAAGGCCGGCCTGACGATTGCGGCGGCAGCGGAGAAGATCGATGCGCCGGAGGATGCGGAACGGTGGGAGGCGTGGGCCGAGCTGGAGCGCCGGTATCTGCGGCGGTTGAAGGATCGTGAAAAGCGCTGCCCCCAAGAGGCGGAGTTGGCGCGG
Source organism: Verrucomicrobiota bacterium (assembly GCA_016876055.1). GTDB lineage: Bacteria > Verrucomicrobiota > Verrucomicrobiia > Methylacidiphilales > Verrucolacustridaceae > Verrucolacustris. The sequence goes on along the minus strand of VHDM01000042.1, from coordinate 6,505 downwards.
GCCAAGGATCCAATCTTGCCGGAGGGAATCGCCCGGGTGGTGCTGGCCGGGGTGGTGGACGCATCGCCTTTGGCGGTCGCCGCCTTGGAATCTTTAACCAAGAAGAAAATCCAGGTGGAGATCCTGGGATGGGCGCCCGGCCTGGCTGAGGCGGAGGCCAAGAAAGCATTGGATGCGAACGGACGGGCCCAGCTGGATTTCTGGAAGCAAAAGGAGATGTTGGCGGGAGTGGCGCCGGAGTTGCGGCGGGATGGGGCAGATTTGGCCCAGGCGGCAGTGGAACATCTGGCGGAACTTCTTTCCAAAAAGAGTCCCGGCAAGGTGGCGGTGGTGGCGGACGACGCGGCGTTGGGCCGCGATCTGGCTGGAAAAATCCAGCACGCAGGCGGCAAAGCGTATTTGGCGGCGGGGCGGCCGCTGGAGGAGCAGTCGCTGCGAAAATTGCTGCGGGATCTGGCGGAGTTCTGCCGGGAGGGCTCCTTCCGTTCGCTGGATGTCCTCTTTCACCATCCTGATTTCCTGCGCTGGATTCTGGAGGAGGTGAAGGTGGCCGGCGGGATAAGCCGGTGGCTGGGGGACTGGTCGGAATCGGGGTACGCCACGATGGAGGCCGGCTTGGATTTAGGCCTGCGCATGGCGCCTGAGACCCAGATGGAAAGCGTTGTGCCGGTTTTGCGAAGGGTGGCTTTCCTGCGAAAAGCCCTGGGAGGATCAGACTGGCCCCAAGAGTTGCGGGTGCTGCTGCTTGCGATCCTGGGGGACCGGGAACTTGATGAGAACCGCGGGGAGGTGGAGGCGGCGAAATCGATCGACGAGGCGTTGCGGGAGGCGGAGTCGGGCACGGGGCGGGAGTTGGGGCTGGCCGGATGGGTGGAACTGCTGGGGGCGCTGGGGGGTGCCTGGACGGAGGACAAGCCGAAGGGGGCGGTGGAGATTGAGGGATGGTTGGATGCGGCGGGGGAGGACGCGGAGGGGCTGATTCTCGCGGGGATGAATGAGGGGCTTTTGCCGCGGGGACCCGCCCTGGATGCGATGCTGACGGAGTCGGCCAGACGGAAGTTGGGCCTGCCGGACCGGGATTTCCTGCAGGCGCGGGATCTGTGTCTGCTGCACGGCATGGAGGCTGGCAGGAAGAAGGGCGCCTTGGTGTTGCTGACGGCCCAGAATGGCGAGGCGGGGGAGCCGTTGCGGCCCTCCCGACTTTTGTTCCGGGTGCCGGATCAGGAGCTGGCGGTCAGGGTGGGGAGGTTGGCGGTGGAGGCGGAACCAAAGGAGACCGGGAACGCGCGGGAAGCATACCAACGCCACAAATTGCGGATTCCCAAGCCGCCGGCGGAGCGAAGCACCGAGCTTATGCGGGTGACCGACTTTTCCGCCTACTTGGCCTGCCCCTTGCGGTTTTACCTCTCGCGGCGGCTGGGCTGGAGGCCCGGGGAGGAACCGACCGCGGGACTGGATGCGCGCCGGTTCGGAACCTGGATGCATGAGGTGTTGGGTGAGTTTGGCAACGATCCGGCCATGCGGGTCTGTGGGGACGCCGAGAAGATTTTCAAACATGTGCAGGCCGGGTGGGACGCGAAGTTTTCTCCGTGGGAAAAAGCAGGCGAGTTGAGGCTGAACCTGGATTTGCAGCGGGAGGCGGGCCGCGAGCGGCTGCGGGGCTTCGCCGAGAAGCAAGCGGAGTTGGCAAAACAGGGATGGCGGATTGTCTCGACGGAGACGGCTTTGGGAGAAGGGAGAGTGTTGCCGGGTCAGACGGAGAAAGTGCGCTGCTTCTCGGTGGGGCTCGATAATTTCTGGGTGCAAGGTCGCGCGGACCGGGTCGACGAGCATCCAGAGTTGGGGCGGCGGGTGGTGGATTATAAGACCGGGAAGGAGAATGATGCGGCCGCCTACCATTTTGCCGGGAGCCGCAGGGCGGTGTTTGGGAGATCGCCGGAGTACGCCCGGCTGGTCCGGGCCGATGGGAAGGGCAAGGTGGGACCGGCCTGCTGGATCAATCTGCAGTTGCCGTTGTATCTGGAAGGGGTGGCGGGGGACGGGCGTGTGGCGCAGGCCGGATATTTTTATCTGGGCGAGAAGCTGGAGGAGATTGGCTGGAAGCCGCTTTTCCTGAGTCAGGAGGAAAGGGAGTCGGCCCGGAACTGTGCCCGCGAGGTGGCCAAGGAAGTTCGCGGGGACGCGGTGCTGGACTGGATTCGCAAGGGGAAGTGGGAGCGGTTGGCGGTGAACGCAGACTATGACGACTTTGAGGAGATGGGTCTGGGAAGATACGTTGAAGAGAAAGCGATCGAGGTGGAGGCGTGAGCGTTCGATTATCCCATCTGCGGATCACGGCGTCGGCGGGAACGGGAAAGACGTTCCGGCTGACGGACCGGATTGTGGAGCTGCTGTTGCTGGCGGTGGAGCCGCGCAAGATTTTGGCCCTGACCTTCACGCGCAAGGCGGCCGGGGAGTTCCTGAGGAAGCTGTTGGAAAAATTGGCGCAGGGTGCGGAGCAGCCCGGTGAGGCGAAAAAGTTTTTTGAAAGGAGAAGAGCTTCGGCCGAGGAGTCCGGGCTGGAGGAGTTGGCGAAACATTATGCCGCGAAGGCCGCCCAGCCAGAGGCGGTCCAGCGGGATGAATTTCGAAAGGCCCTGCGGAAAGTGGTGGAGGACTTGGACCGATTGGAGATGGGGACGCTGGATAGTTTTCTCTTCCGGCTGGTGCGGGGTTTTGCCCCGGAACTGGGGTTGAACCGGGAGGTGCGGGTGTTGGATGAGGCCGCCGAGGGGCGGGAGGAGGCCGAGGTGCTGGGGGAGTTGGCGGAGTCGCTGGGTGCCGATGGCAAGCTGCGCGATCAGCTCCGGCGGGATCTGATTGGCGGGGAGAAGGGGGTCGCCCCGGCGGATCCCTTACAAGCGGAGGTGCGCGAACTGCAGGACGCGGAGCGGCTCTGGCACGAGGAGCCGGGGGCGGCGTGGGGCGGGGAAAAGCAGCTATTTCCCCGCGGGCAGCCGGCGGCCGCAAAGCTCAAAGAGCCGGCTTGGAGTGGCTTGCCGGCGGGCTGGGGTGAGTTTCCGGACGCCGTCCGGGAGATGGCCGCCGCGGGACCTGGGACGGAGTTGAGCGGAAAGGCGAAGAAACTTTTGGAAAACATTTTGGAGCTGGAAGCGGGGCGGGCGGAGTTTGTCTTCAACCGGAAGCCCGGGGGGCTGACCGGGGAGTTGGCGCTTTATGCGGGGGCGGTGGCGCGCGGGTACGTGCAGAGGCTGGTGGCGTGGAGGCTGGGGCGGACGCGGCGGCTGGGGGATTATGCCGAACGGCTGGCGCAGGTGCGGGAGTTGCGGCGGACGCGATCCGGCCTGCTGCGTTTTACGGATCTACCGAAGATTGCCCGCGATGAGGTGGTCGAGGTTCCGATGCTGGCCTACCGGTTGGACGGATGGTTCGACCATTGGTTGCTGGATGAATTTCAGGACACCAGCCGTTCGCAGTGGTCGGCACTGGATCCGCTGGTGAGGGAGGTGTGGCAGGACAACGAGGGACGGCGGACGCTTTTTTACGTGGGCGATGTGAAGCAGGCGATTTACGGTTGGCGCGGCGGGGATGCGGGGCTCTTCACCGACGTCGCGCAAGGATACGAGGGCAAGCTGAAAGATGAGCAGTTGGGGCGCTCTTACCGTTCCGGCGAACGGGTGTTAAAGGCGGTGGAGGCCGTGTTTCAGCCCCGGGCCCTGCGGACTGCTGGGGTGGAGGAGGAGGTAGTGGCCGCCTGGGAGCGGGGTTGGACGGGTCACGAGGTCAGCGATTCGAATCGGGGCAAAGGGCATGTGGAGATCCGGGCCGCGGAAGGGGAGGATATTTGGAGCCTGGCCGCAGGCTTGGTGAAAGAGACCAGGATTTTGGAGAAGGGTGGGACCGTGGCGGTGTTAACGCGGACGAACGACTTGGCCCATGAGGGCGCCGAGTTTCTGTCCCAGGCAGGATTGCGGGTGACGGTGGAGGGAAAACGGTTGGTGGTGGCGGAGGGTCCGCTGGGTTCGGCGTGCCTGCTGGCGGCGAGGCTGGTTGCGAATCCCGCCGACCGGTTGGCCGCCGGCGGCTTGCGGGCGGGCATGTTGGCGGACGCGTTGGCCGGGGGTGCAGAGAAGTTTGCCCTTGGCTCCATGGCGGAGTTTTCCAATGGCGGGGCGGAGGGAATGATGCGGAGCTGGTTGGCATCTGGAGAAATATCGGGAGATGTCTTTCTCGAGGATTCAGCGGAGGCTTTGTTGCGGGCGGGGAGGGCGTTTGACCGGTCGGGGGGAGGTTCGGTCCGGGAATTTCACCACTTTTTGGCGGAGTATCAGGATCCGGGGGCCACGTTGCGGGGGGCGGTCCAGCTGATGACGATGCATAAAGCCAAGGGGCTGGAGTTTGATCTGACCTTGGTGGTTTTGGAGCGCGGATGGGGTCGAAGTCTCAAGCTGGATTCGGCCAAGGGACCCCACTTGCGAAGCGGAGGGGGGCCGGGGGTGCGATGGGTGATGGAACTGCCTTCGCAGGAGGTCTGCGAGGCGGTTCCGGAATTGGCGGCGGAGATGCACAAGGTGAAACGGGAGGCCTCCGTGGCGAACCTGTGCCTGCACTACGTGGCGGCGACCCGGGCCCGGCAGGCGTTGTGGGTGGTGGTGCCTCCGGCCAAGGAGGCCAAGGCGAGAAGCGGCAAAAAACCCAAGGAGGATTCCGATGGCAAAGCGTGAGGGCGTCGAGATGGATGGGCTATTTCTGCGCGGGTTGGCGGCACCGCTGGACTATGTCCAGCCGGGCTGGGAACGGGAACTGGGCGAAGGAAATAAGGCGAAGCCCGAAAAAAAAGCATCACCGAGGCTGAAAGCCGAGATGCCCGGGGTGATGCGGGTGTTGCCTTCGGGTTTGGGCCAGCATCGGATGACGGGGCGTTCGATTCTCGGGCAGGGCGGGGGATTGGGCTTGGGAGAGGAGGTTCACCGCCTGCTGGAGCGGATTGAGTGGGGTGGCCTGGAGCCGAGTTGGAAGAAGGACGTCCCGGCCGAGGTTTGGAAGCTGGCCGACGATTTCTGCCAAAGCGATGCCGGGCGGGAAGCGTTTGGAAAGCGGGCAGGGTGCCGGGTCTGGCGGGAGAAGGCGTTGGAGGTGTTGGATGCGGGCAATCGGTTGGTGGCGGCGGCAGTGGACCGGGCGGTGCTCGAGGAGAAAAAGGGCGGGGTGTTACGGATCTACGATTTCAAGACCGACCAGGTGACCGACGAAAAGGAGTGGCTGGCGCGGCACGGGCCGCAGCTGCGGAAATATGCGGAACTGCTGGGGGGTTGGTGGAAAAAACGGGGCGGGGGGCAGGTGCGGGTTTGGATCGCGGCGGTGCGGGACAAGCGCCTCATCGAAGTGCCGATCAAATAAAAAACCCGGCCCCGTTGCCGGGACCGGGTTTTTGGGTTGGGAAAGGATCTACTCCTTTTTGTCGCCCTCGGAGCTTTCCTTCTTGTCCTTCTTATCGTCATCACCGCAGCCGCCGCAGCTGCCGGAGCTGCCGGCGAGACCGGAGTTAAGGGAGACGATCGAGGTGGCGAGGCCCAACAGGGCAATGCGAATGAATTTATTCATACAGATTTTATACCCCGCTTTGGCCGGGATGCAAACCCGGGGCGACTCTTTATTCGCCCAGAGCCCCGTGGAGGAAGTCCAAACCGATGAGGAGCAGGATGATGGCGAGGATCCAGCCCCCGTGCTTTTCCGCTACGGCCTGGCTGATTTGGCGTGCCTTGGCCGCGGTTTCCGGGTGGAAGATGGCCAACCCGAAGGGGACCAGGGTGGGGAAAAGAGCCAGCCCCAGAAATCCGGCCAGAGCCGTCAACAGGGCGGCTTGGTTGGGGGCGGCATGGAGGGCGTGTCCGGCGGAGATGGCCAAGCCGACCGTCTTCACATGGGCGACCGTGAGCAGGAAACTGAGGCCGGTGCAGATGGCGAGGGAAGGGAGTGGGCTACCGGGCCGGGGCTCTTCACTTACGGGCAGCAGCTTCATCAATTTTGCGCCCAGCCCGGTTTCCTGGTGGTCTCGTTTGGATTTCTCCTTTTTTCCGCACCGCTGTTTCCAAAGGGTGTGGATCCCCAGAAGGACAAGTCCTCCCCCAAAAATCACGCGCAGCCACCGGGCAAAGCCGGACGGGTGGGTGGGAGTGGCGGCGTGGGTGAGGAAATAACCGGCGCATAGAAGGAGGGCGATGCCCACGGCCGAGCCGAGAAAGTAGCCAAAGGTGTTGGCTTGCGGGTGGCTGCGGTCGGAGGCCAAAAGCAATCCGATGATCAGGACCTCAGGACTAACGAAGATTCCAAAGCCCAGGGAGGTGCCGATGGCCAAGGTGTTGAGCACGAAAGATGGTGGCGGTGGGGACGGCTCGCGTCGACCTTTTGGATCCCGTAGCGTTGCAGCTGGGTCCCATAGCTCAAAAGGATAGAGCAGCGGTTTCCTAAACCGCGGATCCCCGTTCGATTCGGGGTGGGACCA
>VHDM01000041.1 GCA_016876055.1 Verrucomicrobiota bacterium | reverse complement strand
AACAATCTGGCGATTCTTGGGCTGGCTCCCTGGGGGCGGCAACACGGGAAGACCCACATCATCAGCACCCGGATCGAGCACAAAGCCGTGTTGGAGCCGATCGAACACCTGGCGAAGGAGGGATTTGAAGTCGACTTAGTGGCCCCCAACAAGCAGGGGCGGGTGGAGGTGGAGAAAATCACCCGGCTCCTTCGTCCGACCACCCTGCTGGTTTCCGTCATACACGCCAACAACGAGACCGGGGTGATTCAGCCGCTCGGGGAACTAGCCGAGGCGCTCGCCCCCCACTCCGCTTGGTTGCATGTGGATGCGGCCCAGACCTTCGGGAAGCTAATTCCGGAGCTCCGGCATCACCGCATCGATATGATCAGCGCCAGCGGTCACAAAATCTATGGCCCCAAGGGAGTCGGGGTGCTGGTGGTCCGGCATCGCGGCAAACAGAAGGTTCCCCTCGCGCCTTTAACGTTCGGAGGCGGGCAGGAGCACGGACTCAGACCCGGGACGCTTCCGGTTCCGTTAATTGTGGGGCTGGGCAAGGCGGCGGAGATCGCCGGAAAGGATCACGCCGCCCGGGAACAAAAATGCCGGAGCTTTCGGGAGAAATTTCTTCAGGCGATTGGCCCGTTGCGGCCCAAGATTCATGGGGAGGAGGGGCAAGTCCTTCCGCACACGGTGAACGCCTCCTTCCCAGGTCTCAGTGCCGAGGAAGCCATGTTGCGGTTAAAGGACGTGGTGGCGGTCTCCAATGGATCGGCATGTACCTCGGCCAGTTTTCAGCCGAGTCACGTTCTGAAGGCGATGCACCTGGGGAAGGATGAGATTATCGGGGCGGTGCGATTTTCATGGAGCCACCTGACGCCGGACCTGAACTGGAAGGCGCTCGGGGAAAAACTAAGGGGTTAAGGGATTCAGGGGCACAGAAAGACGGAAATCTCAAGTCTCCGAGGGGACGCCGATTTCCATACCCAGGTTGCGGGCGAGGCGAATGGCGTCGGCAGGGAGCGGGGGGCGGCGGCCGGTGAGAGTCTGAAGATCGGTCATGTTCATGCGGTTGCGGACCACGCCCACCATCGAGCCGTGCTCGCCCTGGTTGAACGCCAGCATTGCGTATTCCCCCATGCGGCTAGCCAGGTAGCGGTCGGCAAAGCTAGGTGATCCGCCGCGCTGGACGTGGCCCAACACGGTCAGGCGAACCTCCTGTTCCAGCCGGGTCCCGGCGGTGGAAATCAGCCGGTTCATGAAGTCCTGTCCACTGCAGACGCCTTCCGCCACCACCACGACGCTGTTGTTGTGGCGGCGAAGCCGTCGGCGGGTGAGGTTATCGATGATTTTATCAAGGTCGTAACGAAACTCCGGGATGACGGCCACTTGGGAGCCCGAGGCGATGGCACTCATCAAGGCAAGGTAGCCCTGTTTCCGGCCCATCACCTCGATGATGAAACAACGGTTATGGGAGGCGGCGGTGGCCTTCACCATGTCGATCAAATGAATGACGGTGTTTAAGCAAGTGTCGGTGCCGATGCACAGTTCGGTATCGGGAATGTCGTTATCAATGGAGCAGGGCAGGCCAAGCACGCGGAGGCCGTGCCGGGAAAGAGCGGCGGCGCCGGCCAAGGAGCCGTCTCCGCCGAGGACAAGCAGGCCCTGGACATTCTCCTTTTTGAGGATCTCGATGGCCTCAATTTGGGCAGCTGCTTCCTTGAATTTGGGGCAACGGCTGGTCGAAAGGATCGTGCCGGCATCGCGAATCCGGCCGCTGACCTCCACGGAACCCAGCGGCATAAACTCCTTGTCGAAGATTCCCTGGTAGCCGTTTTGGATGCCGACGACTTCGACCCCCAGGCTGATCCCGGTCCGGACGATGGCCCGGATGGCGGGATTCATTCCGGGGGAGTCGCCCCCGGAAGTGACGATGCCGATGCGCTTCAACATAGACTTTCATCCTGCCGAAATATCCCTCAAGAGGCGAGTGCGGAGGGGTTCAGGGAGTCCGCGAACGGGAGAGGTGGGAATGGAGGAAGGGGGCCGTGCGGGAGGATTTGGAAGTGGCGACATGTTCGGGGGTGCCTTGGGCGACAATCGTACCGCCCGCGGCGCCGCTTTCGGGGCCGAGGTCAATCAGGTGATCGGCCTCGGCGAGGACATCGAGGTGGTGCTCAATGACGACCACGGTGTGGCCGGCCTCCACGAGGCGGTGCAACAGGTCGATCAGACGGCGGACATCGGCGAGATGAAGCCCGACGGTAGGCTCTTCCAGAAGGAAGAGGTGATGGGCAGGGCGGCGGGCGCGACCCTTGGCCTGGGCCTGATCGGCGGAGATCTGGGCGGCGGCGAGTTCGGTCACCAACTTCAAACGCTGGGCCTCGCCGCCGGAAAGCGTCGGGCTGGTCTGGCCGAGCTGCAGATACCCAAGGCCGGTCTCGGTGAGGAGCCGGCACGGGGTGGCGAGCCGGGGCTGCGCCGAGAAAAATGCGGCCGCCTGTTCGGCCGAAAGGTGGAGGGCGTCGTGGATCGATTTGTCCCGGTAGCGGATGGAAAGGATCTCCTGTTTCCAGCGGTGGCCGTTGCACTCCTCACAACGCACGTCGGCCGGGGGCAGGAAATTCATCTGGATGCGGACGGTGCCGGCGCCGTCGCAGGCCGGGCAGCGACCTGGACCCGCGTTGTGGGAGAAGTGCGAGGCGGTGAAGCCGGCCTGTTTCGCTTCCGGTAGGGCGGCGTAGAGGGAGCGAAGTTCGTCCATCAGGCCCAGGTAGGTGGCCACGGTGGAGCGGGGGGTTTTCCCGATGGGGGACTGGTCGACCTCCACCACCCGGTCGATGGAATCGACTCCGGAAACGGATTTCCAAAGGCCCTTCTTTTTTGTCTTCTGGGCGGCGGCGGGGAGAAGAATTTCGTGGAGCAGGGTGCTCTTGCCGGAGCCGCTGACGCCGGAGAAGGCAATGAGACGGTGCAGGGGGAGTTCCAGATTGAGATTTTGAATGGTCCGGATGTGCGCTCCCTTGATTTTGAGCCAAGAGTCGGAGGGTTTGACCGGGCGACGTTGGCCCCGGCTGGGGTGGCGGATGGGAGAGCCGATCAACCGGGCGGTGGCGGAGGCGTCGTTTTTGCCGATCTGCTTCCAGGTGCCTTGGGCCACCAGCTCCCCCCCATGGACGCCAGCCCCGGGACCGAGGTCAAGAATGTGGTCCGCCGCCCGCATGGTGTCCTCATCGTGCTCCACGACCACCAGGGAGTTGCCGCGGTCGCGCAGGTTTTTGAGGATTCCCAAGAGTTTTTCGTTATCGCGCGGATGCAAGCCAATGGTGGGCTCGTCGAGGACGTAGAGAACGCCCTGCAGGTTGGAGCCCAGTTGGGCGGCCAGGCGGATCCGCTGGGATTCCCCGCCGGAGAGGGTGGGCGCGGAGCGATCGAGATGGAGGTAATCGAGGCCCACGTGCGCAAGGAAGTGGAGGCGCTGTTCAATTTCCGGCCGGATGTCCCGGACGATGGCGGCGTCCCGCCCGGAAAAGCGCAGCTTGGAAAAAAACTCCCCGAACTCCCGCACGGACATGGCATTGATGGCGGGGACGGGTTGGCCGGCAAAGCGGACGGCCCGCGCAACCGGATTGAGCCGGGCGCCCGAGCAGGCGGGGCAGGGCAGGAGTTGGTTCTCCTCCAACTGTTCCCTGGCCAGTTCCAGTTCCTGCTCCTTTTCCGCCTCATCCTCGGCCTTGGGTTCGGGCGGTTCGGCGAAAACAGTGCCGTAGCCCTGGCATTCCGGGCACCAACCGTGGGGGCTGTTGAAAGAAAACAGCCGCGGATCCAGTTCATCAAAGGAGCGGTTGGTTCCCGGGCAGAAGAGATGATGGCTGTGGATGGTGGATTTTCCGTGGTGATCGACCGCATAAAGCGTGCCCTTGCCGAGGGAGAGAGTTTGGGAGACGAGGGCGGGCAGGTCCTTTTGGCGGGAGTTCACCTGGGCAACCAGAACCTCGATCTGGTGTTCCCGATAGCGGTCGAGGGGCTGGAATTTGGAAGGCTCGACCCATTTCCCATCGACCCGGAGAAGGGAAAATCCTTTTTTCAGGGCCCAGCGGGCGACCTCGGTGTGGAAACCTTTGCGCCCGCGGATGAGTGGGGCCAGCAGGCTGAGATTTTTGGCAGAGCGGAGTTGGAAGCGGACGCGCTTCACGATATCCGCAGAAGTCTGGCGGATGGCTGGCTCGCCGGTCTCGGGGTCGTGCTGGACACCGAGCTTGGCGTAAAGCAGACGGAGGAACTGATAGAGTTCCGTGACCGTGGCCACGGTGGATTTGCGGCCTCCGCGGGTGGTGCGTTGCTCGATCGCGACGGAGGGGGGGAGGCCGGAAATGGAGTCGACGTCCGGCTTCTCCATCTGTTCGACAAACTGGCGGGCGTAGGTGTTCAGGCAGTCGAGATAGCGGCGCTGGCCCTCCGAGAAAAGCAGGTCGAAGGCGAGGGTGGATTTGCCGGAGCCCGAGAGGCCGGTGACCACGACCATTTTGTCCCGGGGGATGGTGACATGCAGGTTCTTCAGGTTGTGATGGCGGGCGCCCCGCACGGTGATCTCGGTGGTCGGAGCGTGCCCGTTGCGGGTCTCCGCTGGCAGTTCCCGAGGCGGGTGGGTGCGGCCCGGTCGGAGCAACGGGGCGAGAAAAGTGGCGGTGTGGGAGCCACGGGTCGCGGCAACCGTTTCAGGGGTTCCGGTAGCGACCAGTCTCCCCCCGTCTTGGCCGGCTTCGGGGCCGAGGTCGAGAACCCAGTCGGCATTTTTGATGACATCCAGATGGTGTTCGATGACGAGCAGGGAATGGCCCTGGGCGACGAGGCGATGCAGGAGAGCCACGAGGACACGGACGTCCTCGAGGTGGAGTCCGGTGGTGGGCTCATCCAGAATGAGCAGTGGAGAGCCGGTCGGGGCCTTTTTCTTTCGTCCGCCCCGGCCGGGCTTCGGTTCCGGCGCCGTGGCCTCGGTCAGGTGGGCGATGAGCTTGAGGCGTTGGGCTTCGCCGCCGGAGAGCTGGCTGAGGGGCTGCCCACAGCGGAGGTAGCCCAAGCCCACCTCCGTGAGGAGTTCCAGGGAGGCGCAGATCTTTTGATGGCATTCCCGGGCGCGTGGGGTCAGATCCGTGGCGGCGGAAAAAAAGCGCAAGGCCTCGGCGGCGGTCATCGCCAGGAGCTGGTCGATGGTTTTGCCGAGGTAGGGGGCGGCGAGGACATGGGGCTGAAAGCGGCGTCCCTCGCAGGAAGGGCAGGAGACGAAAACGTCGGAAAGGAACTGCATGGTGACCTTTTCGTAACCCATGCCGCCGCAGCGTTCGCACCGACCGCCGCCGGCGTTGAAGGAAAAGGCCGAGGCGGCGAGGCCGGCGCGTTGGGCCTCCTCGGTGGAGGCAAAGAGCTCGCGGACGGCGTCATAGACGTCGAGGTAGAGCAGCGGGGTGGAGCGGGGGGTTTGGCTGAGGGGGGACTGGTCGACGAGAACCACATCGGAGATCTCGGCGGCTCCCTCCAGGGATTCGAACTGCGGCGCTTCCTCCACCGGGCGGCCCAAGTGCTGGAGAAGCGCCTGATGGACGATCGCGTGGACCAAAGTGCTTTTACCAGAGCCGCTCACCCCGGAAACGGCCACCAGGCGGCGGAGCGGAAATCCAAAATCCAGGTTCTTCAGGTTGTGACAGGTGGCGCCGCGAATCTTCAGCCAAGGGTGATTTTTTTCCGGACAGGGGCGGCGTTTTTCGGGCCAAGGGACCGATCGGCGGCCAGAAAGGTAGGCGCCGGTAGGCGATTCCTTGATTTTCGCCAGGCCGGCCGGAGCGCCGGAGTAAAGCAAGCATCCCCCGTCCGCCCCGGAGCCAGGTCCCAGCTCGAGGATGTTTTCGGCCGCGCGGATGACAGACTCATCGTGTTCGACGACCAGGACGGTATTGCCCGATTGGCGAAGTTCCCGAAGGAGGCCGAGGAGCCGGCCGGTATCGCGGGGGTGGAGGCCGATGCTGGGTTCGTCGAGGACAAAGAGGGTGCCGGTGAGACCGGTGCCGAGGCACCCGGTCAGGTTGACGCGCTGGAGTTCGCCGCCCGAGAGGGTGCGGGTGGTGCGGTCCAGAGTCAGATACCCCAGACCGACGCCGAGAAGAAAGCGGAGGCGCTTCCGGATATTTTCCAGGGGCATGAGAGCAGACTCATCCCGGGTTTTGATTTTTTCAAAAAGGGAGGCGAGTTCCGTGAAGGGAAGGGCGTTAATTTCGGGAAGGGTTTTCCCCGCCATCCGCCAGTAGCCGGTCTGGGGTTGGTAGCGTTGGCCGCCGCAGTCGGGGCAGGGGCGGTAGGTGCGATATCGGGCAAGCAGGATACGGACGTGCATTTTATAAGTTTTGGTTTCCAGCCAGCGGAAAAAGCCGCGCACCCCATACCAGTCGCCGGAGTCCCAAAGTTCCTGGAGTTCACGGGACCCGCCGCCTTCGCCTTCGATCACGAATTTCTGCTGTTCGGCAGTGAGCCGGGCGAAGGGGGTGTCGAGGGGGATGCGGTGGCGGCGGCAGGCTTTTTCCAGGTCGCGCTGGCATTCCTCGAAACTTTGCGTCTGCCAGGGTTTGACGACCCCACCGGCGATGGAAAGGGACCGGTCGGGGAGAGCGAGGTGGTCGTCGATTTCCACGACACGACCGAAACCCCGGCAAAGAGGACAGGCCCCGACCGGGTGGTTGAAGGAGAAGAGTGCGGGGGTGGGCTCGTGAAAGTCCCGTTGATCGCGGGCGCAGTGGTAGCGGCTGGAGTAAAGCTGAACCTTTTCGGGCTGTGCGGCCGAGGCGATGGCGGCGGTGCCTTGGCCGAAACGGAGGCAGGCGGTGAGGGCCTCGGAAATCCGGGCCCGGTTGGCCGGGGTCAGGGCGAGACGGTCCTGAATCACCGGCAGGAGAAGCTTTTCCTGGGGAGAGTGCCGGAGGGCGTGGGCGAGTTTTTCCAGCCCTTTCTCCTCGTCGAGACGAACGGGTTGGCCATCCAGAAGGACGCGGCGGAAGCCTTGGCGGGCGATGAAGGCGGCGGCTTCATCAGCCGGGGTTTTTTTAGGGAACGGGACGCGGAAAAGGAACCATGCCTCCTGGCCGGGCAACTGTTTGAGTAAATCCTGCTGGATGGAGTGGGGAGTCCAGGGGCGGATGGGTTGGGAACAGTCGGGGCAGGAGAGTTCCGCAAGGCGGGGAAACAAAAGTTTCAGGTAGTCGGCAATTTCGGTCACGGTGCCGACGGTGCTGCGGGAAGAGCGCACCGGGTTGGCTTGGCCGAGGGCGATGGCGGGGGGAATGCCATCGATGCGGTCGACTTTGGGGCGGTCCATCCGCTCGAGGAACTGGCGGGTGTAGGGGCTAAAGGTTTCGGCGTAGCGGCGTTGTCCTTCGGCGTAAAGGGTGTCAAAGGCGAGGGAGGATTTACCCGAACCGGAGGGCCCGGTCAGGACATGGAGCATGCCGAGCGGAAGATCAAAGGTAAGATTTTGGAGATTGTTCTGGCGGGCGCCTTCAATGCGGATGGATCCTGAGGTCGCCATGGGAGGCGAAGACTAGCTGAGGATCCTTGCCCCACAAATTCGGGAAAACTCCACTTCATCGGGAATCTTGACGGTCAGACTACGAAGAGATTAAATACATATGGATGCGTAAAATCCTATCATGGGCCTACTTGGCGATCTTGTTTCCTTGGGCTTCAGCCCAGGAGGAGGAGAAGGGTGTGCCGGATTTTCGGCCGGCCCAGGTCGCTCCCACCACCAATGTGGTGGTTCCGGCTGACTCAGCCAGCCGTCCGCCGGATGGAATGACCAGTGATCTTCCGGTGGCTCTCGATGAGAGCGTCAGCTTGAACAAGATTTACACCTTCCGAAATGACCGGAGCCTCCAGACCACCGGAAACCCGATGCTGGATTATGAGAAAAAATATTGGGACCATGGAGCGATCTTGCAGAAAGAAATCCAGGGCAAGCAGGGAAACATCTTCGTGATCAATTGGAACAATGACGGGAAACCGGCGGATTTCATGGTGCGCGTGGATTACCGCCAAGCCAACACCCGGGAGCGGGTCATGACGAAGGTCGAGAGGTACGAGAACTTTGACGGCTACGAAAAGACGGTGATCAAGGTCGTGGGAGACGACTATTTGCGGGGGGGAGTGGTGAACTCGTGGCGGATTTCGATCGTGCGGGACGGCAAGATCGTGGCCCAGGAGAAGTCCTTTATTTGGTAGGAGCCGGCAGGGGTGGTCAACCCCCTGTTTCCGCCCCCCAGGGATTTACGATTTTCCGATGGGCCTGGCGTTCGACAGTGCGGAATCCCGGGTTTCCGCAGAGATGGAACGGCAGCACGAGATCCGGAATCTGAAGGAAACGGTCGGGGCTTTGCGCGAGGCTTTGGAAAAGCAAAAAGCCGGCACTGCCAGCGAGGTGGCCCAGGCCGTGGCCGAGGCCCACAACGAGATTCGGGACCTGAAGGCCACGATTTCTGAAATGCGAATCGAGTTGGAGCGCCGCAAGGCGGCCGGCGAGGAGGCGGTGCAAAAGGTGCATGCCCAAGCCGCCGAGGAGGGACGCCAACTCCAGTCGTCCGTACAGGCTTTGCGGGATCAGTTGGAACGGGAAAGAGCCAGCCATGCCGAAGCCGAGCAACTGCAGCAGCGAAAGCACCGGGATGAGACGGCGGAGCTGGAGAGGATCATCCAGACTCTCCGCGGGGAATTGGAGGCCAGTCGTGCCAAAAAGTAGGAAAAGTCCGGTCGATGGGCTCTCCCTGGGGGAGGCGAAGATCCTGCTGGAGGTGGCCCGCAAAGTGGCCGACGGCAAAACCCTCGATGAACAACTGGAAACCCTGGTGGCCCTGGTCACGGAAGCGACCGGCGCGGATCGGGGAACCCTTTTCGTCAACGATCCCTCCACCCAGGAACTTTACAGCCGGGTCACGGTGGGGGGGTTGAAGCGAGAAATCCGGATTCTTAATACCACCGGCATCGCCGGAAAAGTTTTCCAGCAGGGAAAGGGCGTGGTGGTCAAGGACGTGTACAAGGACGCCTCCTTTAACAAGACGGTGGACGAACAAACGGGGTATCGAACCCAATCGATCGCCTGTGCCCCGATCCGGACGGTGCGGGGAGAAGGGATCGGAGTGGTGGAAGTTTTGAACCGAAAAGGGGGTAAGCAGGCTCACTTTACCCCCAAGGATCTCAAGTTGCTCGAGGCGATGGCCACGCAGGCCTCCGTCTCCCTCCAAAGAAGTCTCCTGATGGAGTTGGCGGAGAAAGAAAAGGCGCAGGAGGCAGAGTTCCTTAGGGTGGTTTCGGAAATTTCCGGGGAGATTAAACTGGGCAGTCTGTTGGCCAAAATCATCGGCACCATCACCCGACTCCTGCATGCGGAACGGTCCACCCTCTTTATCAACGACGAGAAAACCAATGAGCTGTACACCGAAATCGGGGAAGGCTTAGGCGCCACCCAGATCCGCTTCCCCAACCACTTGGGGATCGCCGGAACGGTCTTTACGAACGGAAAGACGGTAAATATCCAGCACGCGTACGCGGACCTACGGTTTAACCCGGGTTTCGACAAAAAAACGGGATTCTTTACCCGCTCCATCCTCTGCACCCCGGTCATCAACAAGGCCGGGAAGGTGATTGGAGCCACCCAGGTGCTGAACAAGCGGGGCGGTGCTTTCACGCAGGAGGACGAGGCCAAGCTGAACGCGTTCACGGCGCAGGTCTCGGTGGCGTTGGAGAACGCCAAGCTTTTCGACGATGTGCAGAACATGAAGAACTACGCCGAATCGATGCTCGAGAGCATGTCGAACGCCGTGGTCACCCTGAATGAGGAGGGGGTCATCCAGACCTGCAACAAGGCGGGGTACCGCATCCTGAAAACCAACGCCAAGGAGATCCTGAAAAAGAAAGCCAGCGAGTTTTTCACCGACCAGAACGCCTGGATCGAGGAAAAGATCCGTTCGACGGCGGAATCCAAAGAGCCCGCGATGGTGATGGATGCCGAGATGGAGTGGGGCGGGGAGAAGACCTCCGCCAACGTCAGCGTGCTGCCCCTGATCAGCGTGAAAGACAAGCCGCTGGGATCGTTGCTGATGATCGAGGACATTAGTGAGGAAAAGCGGATGAAGGGGACGATGGCCCGGTATATGGATCCGGCGATCGCGGATCAGCTGATGGCGACGGGCAAGGAGGTGTT